>JBBQOA010000276.1:0-6235 GCA_038330465.1 Pyrinomonadales bacterium | reverse complement strand
TTTTGTTACCCCGGTCATCAGACTCGCGGTTGCTTGCTCGACGGATGTTTGTCTGACCAAGTAGTCTGTTGTTTTAACTTTATATATGTTTTACTTTGCTTCTCAAGCGGGAAACAATTTCTTTGAATGTATTCAATAATGGGAAAAATATTTCCCGCTTGAGAAGTAAAGGCGCAAAGCAAAGAATCTAAGAAAAGTTAAAACACAGAGTAATTACTTTTACTTGCCGTCTTTTGTTTCGTAGTTCGCCATATCTTCGGGCAGTTTGAGTTTGTAGCGGCTTTTGTCGAACGAAACGACGAATTGTTTGTCTTCGATCTTTCCGCTGACTTTGTTGCGCAGGCGAAGCGTGAATATGCGGCTGTCGCCGGTGCCTTCCATTTTTATCGGAAGCTTGCCCCAAACCTCGCCGATCAGCGGATAGATTCGGTAATGCGATTGGTCGTATTTGTCGTAGCCGAGAAGCAGCACGCCGTCGAAATCAGGTTCGTCGCCGTCGATCGCCTTGACGAGATTGGTGCGCGAAAGAATCACCCAACTGCTCGGTTTGGTCGTTTTCGAATCGTCTTTGAGCGAAGTATCAACGCCGTCGATCCGCTGCCAGGTGACGAATTTTTTGTTGTTTTGCTGGTAGAAAACAATGTCGGTCGGCACTTGGAGTTCGACTTGTCTGCCGAAAACCCAACCCGAAGGCGCGGGCGAAACCGACGGGTCAAGGCGGACTTTATACCAAATATCGTATTTTTCGTCCATCTTGTCGGGGTCGTCAGCCGTCTTGGCGGCTTCGATCTCGGCGTTTTTTGTTTTGCTCTTCGATTGTTTCGAATTGTCTTTGCTCGTGTCTTTGGTCGCGTCGTCGGTCGCGTCGTCCGCCTTCGGCACGTATTTCCAGGACATAATTTCAAACGTCGAACCGTTATCGAGTTTGACCAAAACATTGTCGTCTTTCTGTTCGGGCGTCAAACGCAGATTAGTTCGGTTGCGAAGCAGCCCGTTTGCCTGCGATTGGGCGTTTTTGTCTTCTTCGGCGAGCTTTTTGGATTTGTCGAGAATGTCACCCGTAATGATGTTTTGCGCTTCGATCCAGCCTTCGGTCTGGTCTTCGTCGTGGGCGCGAACGCGATACCATGTGACCTTTTCGAATTCGACCTGATCGATAACGTCGAGTTGGTCGCCGCGTTTGACTTCTAAAAGGTCGGACGCGACAACGGCGTACGAAGTGCGGATCTGAGCTTTTTTGGCGATCACCGTGCAGTTATCGGTCAAGCCCGCGACCGCGACCGCGCTATTATATGCGCTGCTCACCAGTCCGCAGCCGCTGAAGCCGAAAGAAGCCAATAAAATTATCGATAAAATAAAGAGTTTTCTTAAATTCATTTTGATGATTCCGAATTTTTTCGCCAGTTATTATAACCTAACTTGTCCAATAAATCTTTTTGCCGACCGTTCAATTTGGCTTTTACTTTTAATTTCGTTGAAAAATTTTCCGTCGTCGATTCGATGCCGATCGCGTCCAGATCGGTTTGCCAAGCTATATTTTCCGCTCCTTTGATATATTTATCAATGACCGGAAGAAGTTCGCCGTGCATTTGCAGAATATTCAGAATCGCCGTCGTGCCGTCTTCGCGCCGATTCGGAGCGCGATGTATTTGATAGATCTCGCGCAAAATCTCCGCTAAAGAGTCTTTGCCATTCGATTTCTGCAGAAGCGCCATGTCGATCAGAAAGGCGACCAGCATTCCGCGCGCGTAAACCTGCGTATTCGCGCCATTCCAGCGATTTCTTGAGGCTTCGATGAGCGAAACCCGCCGACTTTGCAAAGTATCGATCGAATGCGCACGTCCGAGCGTGTCGAGAAAATCGTCAAAGCGGATCTGATTCCCCGCGAGCGCCGTTTTGAGCGACTGGTAAAGCGCGAAACCTTCGTAAAACCAATCGTAATTGCCCGACAGATCAACGCCGTTCGGCAACCATAAATGAAAAATCTCGTGGCGCAATTGTTCGTGAAGCCGTTGCAAAGATTGCGTCTTAAAATCCATCTCGGACGAAAAGATCGTCACATTCGCGCCGCGCGTTTCGGCTTCCCAGCGTCCGGTTTTTACTTCGCGCGGATATTTACCGAGAAAGATCTGCGCTTTTTCAAACGGTTTTCCGCCGAAAAGTTTTTCGTAAAAGGCGAAAATATCGCGCGTTGTTTGCTCCGCTTCGTCGATTGAAACCTGCCAGTCGCCCGCCATTATCAAGTTCAATTTAACGTCGCCGAGCGCGATCTCCTTTTCACGCCAATTTTTTCCGATGTAAAAAACGGCTTTTTCAATATCGGAAACTTCAAAAGAATTTTCGCCCGAACGCTTTTCGACACTCGAAAGGCGCCGGTTTTTCGGCAATTCGACAGTGATTTTCGCCGAAGTTTTGTCGGTCAATTCCGGCAACAGATCGCCGAGCATCAAAATTCCCTGTTCATCGGAAACCCACGAAATATGCGCCATTGCCGCCGCGTTTGGCGGAACGTTCAAATTTACTTTGTAATTCCACGAATAAAAACCGCTTTCCGCCAAATATTCGCCGTCAATGAGTTTTTTGTAATTAACTATTTGCCCGCTTTGATCAAATAAATTGACGTCAGAAATGCGCGCGCCGAGATTTTCGGCACCGGCGTAAGATTTTAAAAAAGAAAAATTTGTAACATTTTTCGCATTATCCGCGTCTTTAAAATTGCCTTCGATAAAAGCTTTTGATTCCGTGATCTTGATTTGCAGCTGAAGCGTTCGCGCCGACGCGCCGCTCGCTGTTTGTAAAATCAGCACGAAAATAAAGGCGGCAAAATAAATCGTTTTGAACTGTTTTGACATCGGCTAAATGGCGGAACTAAAATAAAAGTTTGGTCGTAAGCGTTTTTAGGTTCTCAAACTTTAAGAATAGAAAATTTTATGAGTCTTATCAAAGTAGTCATTTATACTTTAGCTTTTTTGTTGAGCCTTTTGTTTTTGGGACGCTTTTTTTTCTAAGCAAGGTGGCACGACTCGAAAAATCTTTGGCGGCTGTATTTATCGGCGAACATCGCTTGTTCCCGAAATATAGTTGCACGAAATTTAGAGCACCCAAAGCGGTCAAAACAGACCGCTTTTTTTATTTTTAAATTATTATTTTGAATAAAAATATGAGTGAATCACGAAAGATCAAACGCGCATTAATCAGCGTTTCGGACAAAACCGGCATTTTGGAATTTGCCAAAGCATTGCGCGAATTCGGCGTCGAGATCATCTCGACCGGCGGCACGGCGCGGAGTTTGCGCGAATTCGGCGTCGAGGTCACGGAAGTCGCGGACGTTACGAATTTTCCCGAAATGATGGACGGACGCGTCAAAACTTTGCATCCGAAAATTCACGGCGCGTTTCTCGCGCTCCGCGATAACAAGCAGCACGTCGCGTCAATGCGGGAACACGGCATCGAACCGATCGATCTGGTTGTCGTCAATCTTTATCCGTTTCAGGAAACGATCGCAAAAGACGACGTTTCACTCGCCGAAGCCGTCGAAAACATCGACATCGGCGGACCGGCGATGATCCGTTCGGCGTCGAAAAACTGGCACGACGTCGCCGTCGTCACGGACGCGCAGCTTTACGAAAGCGTTTTGCAGGAATTAAAAGCAACGGACGGAAGTTTGAGTCTCGAAACGCGTCAGCGGCTCGCGGCTTTGGCTTACACGCGAACGGCGAGCTACGATCTGGCGATTTCTTCGTATCTTGCGAAACAACTTTCGGCGGCGGATCTCGAATTTCTCGAACCTTTTAATCCGCTCGGAAATCTGATCATCATCGAATCCGAAGATATTTTTGATGAAACGGATGAAACTGTTGAAGAAACCGAAGAATTACCGGAATTCGATTCGATCGATCTCGAAAAGGTCACAGACCTGCGTTACGGCGAAAATCCTCATCAGAAAGCCGCGCTTTACGAATCCGAAGAAGGCGGCGGAATTGCCAAAGCCGAACAGCTGCACGGCAAGGAAATGTCCTTTAACAATTATGTTGACGCCGAAGCGGCGTGGAATCTGGTGCAGGATTTTGAAGAACTCGCCGTCGCGATCATTAAACACACGAATCCGTCGGGCGTCGGAACGGGCACAAGTAACGAAGAAGCCTACCGCCGCGCGCTTTCGACCGATCCGGTTTCGGCATTCGGCGGAATCGTCGCATTTAACCGCAAAGTTGACGCCGTGGTTGCCAAATCGGTCAACGAAGTCTTTACAGAGGTTGTCGTCGCGCCGGATTTTGACGCGGACGCGCTCGAAATTTTCAAACAGAAAAAAAATCTGCGCGTTCTGCGCGTCGAAAAAAGCGCAAGCGCAAATAATCTCGAATACAAACAAATTTCGGGCGGATTTCTTGTCCAGTCGAAAGATATTTACCGCGTTTCGGAAAGCGATCTAAAATTTGTGACAGAGCGAAAACCGACCGACGAAGAGCTTCGCGCGCTGCTGCTGGCGTGGAAAGTCTGCAAACACGTTAAATCGAACGCGATCGTTTTTGCCAACGAAAATCGGACGATCGGGGTCGGCGCCGGACAGATGAATCGCGTTGATTCCGTTAGGATTGCGGCGCTGCGCGCCGAAAGATTCAAGCTGCCTTTGAAAAACTCGGCGGTCGCCTCAGACGCGTTTTTTCCGTTCCGCGATAATGTCGATGAAGCCGCGAGTTTTGGCGTTTCGGCGATCATTCAACCCGGCGGTTCGATCAAAGATAATGAATCAATTGAGGCGGCAAATGAACATAAAATTGCGATGGTCTTGACAGGCTTTCGGCATTTCAAACACTAATTAAACACAAATACTTAAAGAATCACTTTAATTTTTATTTGACATTTCTATTTTTTTAAGGTAAAACTAAATACAATAGATTTCCGAAGGAACGCTCGAAAGGTTTTTATTAAGAAAAACCTCTTGGGGTTTTGTGTTTTGGACAGTTTTAAATTTGTTTTCTCAAACAAAGTGCTTCAATTTACCGCCGAATTTTCAGCTTTCGCCGCTGCCTTTAACCCTTTTGATTATTCATCACCGATTGGCTTGTTTGAATCTAAGAATTTTCTGACTTTGCCTGAAAGCTCATCAAACGTAAACGGTTTTGCAATAAAGTTATCATCCTTTTCAATAATATAATCGCGCAGCCTTTCATCATCGGTGTAACCCGAAGTAAAAAGCACGGGCAAATTGGTATAAATCCGGGCTAAATGTTCGCTCAGTTCCCGTCCGCCCATTTGCGGCATAATAATATCCGTTAAAACCAAATTGATGTCAACCTTTAGATTTTCACAAACAGCGAGTGCTTCAACACCATTTGCCGCCTCAATAATATTGTAACCGCACTCTTCCAACATCTGCCGCGTCAGCGCCCGAACCATTGGTTCATCCTCAACAATGAGAATAGTTTCCGTTCCTATGTGTATTTTGTTAGTTCCATTTTCAACTTTCGTTTTTTCAACTTCATCCGCGGCTCGCGGAAGATAAATACTAAAAGTTGTGCCTTGATTGGTTTTGCTATCGACGAAAATATAACCTTTTGATTGTTTGACGATCCCGTAAACGGTTGCTAATCCGAGTCCGGTCCCTTTTCCGACCACTTTTGTCGTAAAGAACGGCTCAAAGATATTTTCAAGATGTTCTTTTTCAATTCCAACGCCCGTATCATTAACGGTCAGCAGAACATACGCGCCGGCGGACATCTCGGCGTGGTGTTCGGTAAAATTGGAGCTAATTTCAATATTTGCCGTTGTTATTGAAAGAACGCCGCCATCCGGCATCGCGTCGCGGGCATTGACGGCAAGATTTATGATCACCTGAGAAAGTTGTCCCTGATCGGATTTGATCAATCCAAGTTCGGGATCCAATTTTATTCTGAGCCGCAGATCTTCGCCGATCAATCGTCCGAGCATCATACTCGTGTCGGAAATAATGTCGTTCAGATTTAAGAGGTGCAGTTGTAAAACCGACTGTCGGCTAAAAGCCAAAAGTTGACGGGTCAGCGCGGCTGAGCGTTCGCCCGCCTTTTTGATTTCAACAATATTGCTGCGAATCGGATCGTCAGCGCGAAGACGCTTGAGAACCAGATCGCTGTAACCGTTGATGGCGGTCAGCATATTATTAAAATCGTGGGCGATTCCGCCTGCCAGTCTGCCGACCGATTCCAGTTTCTGTGATTTTTGAAGCTGTTCTTCGCGAAGATGTTCAAGTTCGATC
>JBBQOA010000275.1:0-6245 GCA_038330465.1 Pyrinomonadales bacterium | reverse complement strand
GATGCACGTTTTTCAATTTTTTACTCCAAAATTTAAACAGACCCTCAATCGTGGGAAGTTGTTACATCATCTAAACGACTTTTGCCGCCTGTGATGCCGGCGTTCCAATGATCAAACTTATTTTTGTTTGAGTGCTTAATTCTACTTTGTTAGATCAAAATCATAAGAAAATTTAGCCGCCGATGGCGCGGATCAACAAAGATATATCAAAGCTGAATCGAATTAAAATTCGCGCCATCGGCGTGCATCGGCGGCTAAATTTTCTTTTTCATTAGTTTTCAAGTTAATCTGACAAAGTAGAATTAAACAGTTGATAAAATTTATTTTCTGACCCATAGATTTTTGGATTATTAAAACAACCAAAATTTTGATGAGTGAACTATACGGATGGTGTTGCAATATGTAACACAATCCGTATATATTTAAATAAGAAGTGAGGTAATATTTATGGCAACGACCATCATCCGAAATTCAAAAAGTGAAAACATCCATTTTCGTGTTTCGCCGAAAGAAAAAGAAATCATCGAAAAAGCCGTGGTTGTTTCGGGTCAAAGTCTCACCGATTTTGCCACTCGTTCCCTTCTAAATTCTGCCAATGAAATTTTGGAGCGGGAATATGTGACGACTCTTTCAAATCGAGATCGAGACAAATTGCTGTCGATGCTTGATGCCGACGAAGAACCAAATGAAGCATTGCGGCAGGCGGCAGAAATTCATGATCAGCTAATTACCGAATAATTGTGTATAAAATAGAATCACTCGATCAGGAACATCTAATACTCGATTTTGATTGCGGCGATGAGAAGAAAAACAGGTTTCTCAAAGAATTTGCCCTCCAAAACAGCAAAGGAGGTTTAGGGCGCACATATGTCGCCGTTGATCCGGCAGAAGTTAGGCGGGTTTACGGGTATCACACAATTTCGAGTAGTGCAGTCAAGTTCGAGAATTTACCGGCTTCCAAGCATTTACCGCGCTACCCGCTTCCGGCAATTCTGATCGGAAAACTTGCGATCGATCTCAAGGCTCAAAAACAAGGTCTCGGAACCGCGCTATTATTTAACGCCTTAAAACGAGCTGCCACGGTTGCCGAAGACATCGGCGTTTTTTTGATCGAAATCAAGGCTGTCGATCAAAGAGCCAAAAATTTATATTTAAAAATCGGTTTTCTCGAAATGTTGGATGAGCCGCTGAGATTGTATCTCGGAATCAAAAAAGTTCGGCAGTTACTAACAGAACTGGAAGCTAAGAAAAAGTAAGGTATATCAAAAAAATAAATTATAACGGTCTGTGACCGAATTGCCCGATGGTCAAAGACACGCCTCTAAACTATTGTTACAAGTTATTTTTACACGTTTCTAAGCCTTACCAGTTGAGCAAATTTTAAATATTTTGATGTTTTAAGTCTATGTTTCAGCAGGCGACCGCCGAGCTTCGCCGGAAGTTTAGGCGCCTCAGGGCGGGACTCAGAACTTTTACTAAACACGAAATTTAAAATTTGCTCCACTTATTTCCGATTCGCCTTCAAACGCTTTATTTCGATTTGGGAAATTTATCGCGAAGTTCGCGTTGTTCTTTGGTCCACTTCGGCTTCTTTTTGCCGTCTTTCAATTTTTTTGGCGGAGCTGATTCTTTTCGTTTTTTTGGCTCAACTGTTTCTGTCCGTTTTTTGAGTTGAGCTGGCTCTGTCCGTCGGGGCGGTTTGTCGCCGCCGGATTTTTCGGCAAAAATCGGCGGCTTTTTTTCGAAAGTTGAACGCGGTTTGTCCGCTGCGTCGCTCGGATCAGACACACGCACGTTTGCTTTTTGACTCCGGATGCGGCTGTTTCGCATTTGATTAACCACTTGTTCGGTAAATTCCGAAGGCACGTCAACGAGCGTAAAACGGTCGTAAATGTCGATTGCGCCGATGGCTTTTCCCGGCACGTTGCCTTCATTGGCGATCGCTCCGACGATGTCACCGGCGCTGACGCCGTCGCGGCGTCCGACCTCGACGAAAAGCCTTGTCATTTCCTTGTTCCATTGCTTAACAAGCTGTTCGGGTTTCGGCTGAACCTTGACCTGAAGCGGTTTGTCGCCAACGGAGAGAAACGTTGCGGCGGCGGCGATTTCGGCAATGTCGCAGCCGCATTCTTCGGCTAATTCCTCGACCAGCGAAAGATAAATTTCCAAATCCTGTTTCGCCAAAGTATCCAGAATTCTTTCCTTTAAAATCGCCACACGGCGCGATGCGACATCAGCTTGCGTCGGCATTCGGAAAGGCTCGATGCGCTGCCGCGTATAATTTTCGATGTCGCGCTTCATTCGCTGCTGGCGCGGCGTGACGAACAAAATCGCTTTACCTTCACGTCCGGCGCGTCCCGTGCGACCGATGCGGTGAACGTAAACCTCGGTATCGCCCGGCATTTCGTAATTGATCACGGACGTAATTTGTTCGACATCGAGACCACGCGCCGCCACGTCCGTGGCAACGACAATTTCGACCTGACCGTTTTTTAGTTTTTTAATAACCGCTTCACGCTGGTTCTGATTCATATCGCCGTGCATCGCTTCCGCCGCATAGCCGCGCGCTTGCAGTTTTTCGGTCAATTGATCGCAGCCGATTTTTGTGCGGTGAAAGATCAGAACGGCTTCGCCCGGGCTTGAGTCGGTTTCGAGAATTCTGGTCAGCGCATCAACTTTCTGACCTTCGGACACGTTCATATAAAACTGCGAGATGGTCGGAACGGTCATCGTCTTTCGTTCCGTTTCGATATTGACCGGGTCGTTCAAGTATTTATCGGCAATGCGCCGCACCTGACGCGGCATCGTCGCCGAAAAAAGCGCCGTCTGACGCGTTTCGGGCGTGTGACCGAGAATCCATTCGACATCTTCCTGAAAACCCATCCGCAGCATCTCGTCGGCTTCGTCGAGCACGACCATTTTTAAGTTGCTGAGGTCGATCGTTTCGCGCCGCATATGATCCATCACGCGTCCGGGCGTACCGACAATCACCTGCACGCCGCTCCGCAGATGTTTGATCTGCTGCGAGATCGACTGCCCGCCGTAAACCGGTAAAACTCGGACGCGTCCAAGATGCTTTGCATATGTGTGAAAAGCTTCGGCGACCTGGATCGCAAGTTCGCGGGTCGGTGTCAGAACGAGCAATTGAATGCGGCTTGTCGTGGTGTCGATTTTCTGCAAACCCGGCAGTGCGAACGCCGCCGTTTTGCCCGTTCCGGTCTGTGCCTGCCCGACAACATCCCTGCCTTCGAGCAGCACCGGAATGGTTTTAAGCTGGATCGGCGAAGGCGTTTCATATCCGACGTCATCGATAGCCTTCATCAGCTCATCAATCAAACCGAACTCTTTAAAGGTTTTTAATTCACCCGTTTCTGTAGTCATAAAGTCAATTCTATACTAAAAGAGAAAATGACACAGTCCGGCGGTTTAAGTTGGAAAAAAGATTATGGATCGTAAATTGCGGCAATGTCCGAAGAAGTTAAAAAGTTTGCCACCGACAAGCGTAAAATCAAAACTCAAGAAAAACAAACTTACCGGTTGCAACGAGGTTGTGATCGGATTTCTGCCGGTTTCAGAGAGATGGAAGAAGTCTGTGTTTTAAGCTTACAAATATTTTGAAATTTACTTTGCGGCTTAGCGGGAAATATTCTTTTATTGAGCAATTTAATTAAACTCTGCCGCAAAGTCGCAAAGCCGTAAAGTTAAGAATTTAAGCAATTTGCGAATCAAAAGTCAATTTGAATTTTGATTCGCACTCAAAAAGGAAAGTGGTCATTTCACTTAATGACCACTCGTTTAATCTTTTTGCGTTTCCAAGATAAGTGTGGTGGCGATTGCAAAGATCAAATTACCGGACGCTTCAGAATTTCAGCCAATGCTTGCAATCTGGCGGCGTCTGTTTCACTCTTGGTCAGTCCGGCGGCTTTCTCCAACGACGAGGCGCGGCTGGTGAGTTTTCTGACCGTTTTTTGATTCAGTTTTGAACCTTCAGCTTTTTGAATCGCCTGCCGCAGATCCGCGATCTGGCTCGCAGGCAGAGCCTTTGAACGTTCCAGCTGATCGACATACGCTTTCGCGACAACAAGCTTTGGTGACCACTCAATTTTATTTTGATTCTGAACATTTAATTCAGGGACCTGAACGGTTTTTGCGGCGTCAATTTCGTTTTGCGTCAAGTACTGCGTTGGTGCAAGTTCAAGGACGTCCAAACCGCGCGCGATCTCTGACGCGTAAATGTTGCCATTGTACCAGTAAGCGGACCAGTCTCCGCCGAGCACGAGCATTTTTGGATCAATCGGTCCCCGATCGAAATAGGCAATTTCAAACGGATTGTTCGCGTCGGTAAAATCCATCACGGAAATTCCGCCCTGATACCAAGCCTGAACCTCGATGTCACGACCCGGAACCGGAATGAGCGAGCCGTTGTGCGCGACACAGTTCTCGCTGTCGCCTTGCGCCGCCGGCAGTTTGTAATAGCTCGCGAAGCTCAGTTTGTCATTAGTCAAGTGGAAAACAGCATTGGCGCCCCATTTGTTCGGATCATTCGCGCGGCAGCGCGCACCGAGTCCGCCGCCCCATTCGTCTGTAAAGACGACTTTTTTACCATCATTCGAAAATGTCGCCGAGTGCCAATACGAATAGTTCGGATCGTTGACGGCATCGACGCGCTTCGGATTGGCGGGATCTTTGATGTCGAGAAGAATTCCATTTCCCGAGCAAGCGCCTGCCGCGAGTCCGATCGCCGAGTACACGGTAATATCGTGACATTGGTTAGAGTCGGACGGCTTTTCGTCCCCATCATGTGATCCGCCGTTATTCAGACCGTTAATAACACCCGTCCTTGAATCCATAAAGACGCGGGGACTCGACACTATCTGAGCGTTTTGCGGCGCATCTATCGGCACCTTGATCACCTCAATGCGAAAAAGCGCGGTATTCGGATCTTTGTCCGGAAGTTCGCCCGAACATCCGGCAAGCTCTTCGCTCGGACGAACGAAAGACGTCCCCGAGACGTAGATGTAAACGTTTTTCTTGTCATTGGGATCGACGACGAGCGTATGCGTGTGCGAACCGCGACAGGTTTGAACAGCTGCCACCTGCTTTGGATTTCTGATGTCGGAGATATCGAAGACCCGTACTCCCCGAAAACGATCTTTTTCAGCCGCCGGCTTGTGTTGTTGTCCCGCAACTGGCGGAGGCTCGGGCGGAAAACCCTGCGGACCGCAATCCAATCGACCATTGGGCATTTCCACCGACATAAAGAGCAGATTCTGATATACGGAGACGTCACCCTGCCCGCCGGAACAGACGATCGAAGTCAGCAATTTGGTCTTTGCCGGATCCGAAATATCAAAGATGTTGACGCCGTAAAAGTTTCCCTGAAACAGGTGATTGCCCTGAAACGCCAGATCGGAGTTGGCAAAAGCCAGTTGCGCAATAACCAACTGGAAAGGCTTTGGCATCTTTGAAGGGTCGCCGATCCCGAGGAGTCCGAGCGTCTTTTGCACTTTCGGATCATCAGGATCGTTAGAACCGAGTTGAAATACGTCAGGTTTTTTGAGCAGCAAAAGGTGCTTCATACCCATTGCTGCTTCACCCGCATCATACAATCCCGGAGAAAGTTTAGCCCGCGGGTCGTCGGCATTTGAACCAAGCATTCCGGCGGGTAGCGGCGGTGCCGTTTCAAGAGTTTGTGCAGGCGTTCCGGCTGCACAAAAACAGATCAAAACAAAGGTAGCCGTTAGTAAACGCAAAGCGAAATTGTGTACTTGATTCATCGTTTCTCCTTTATAGGGTTTTCACCCAGCATGGTTTGCATAATTCTAATCTCAGCGCGTTGTCCGCTGTCAACATCCGTTGTAAAATTAAACAATTCAGCATCTTGCCCGGTGCCAGCCGTCTCGAATAATTCCTTGACCATTACTAATGCGCCATTGTGATGTTGAATCATTCCCGTTAAAAACAGGCGATCGAACTCGGTGTCAGTCGCTTTTCTCAAGGCGTCCATCTGCTTTGCAGTCAGCATCCCGGGCATCAACATTTCATGGCTGGACATATCCATTCCCGGCATATCCATACTTGACATTTCCGGCATTGTCGGCGAAATCGACTGTCCCCTGACTTCGAGCCAACGTTTCATAAAATTTATTTCGCTTGATTGCGATTTACTGATGCGCGCTACAAGCAGGCGGAGTTGCCTGTTCTCGGTATGTGAATCGATCAGCGCCGTCATCTCAACCGCTTGC
>JBBQOA010000274.1:0-6281 GCA_038330465.1 Pyrinomonadales bacterium | reverse complement strand
TTGAAAATCCGATCAGTGAACCATATCGCTATAAGGTTTTGGCAACCTCGCGAATCAAGACGATGGAAAAGGAAATGAACGATTTAGCCAAACAAGGCTATCAGCTTCTCCCGCGCACGATCATTTTCAAGCAAGGTTTTGTCACTGCCGAATTGGTTATGCTGATGGAACGGGCGCCGAAATCTAACAAAGTTTACGAATATAAATTGGTTCAAGGTCGGAAAGAAGTCAAAATCCACAAAGACATCGATGAAGTCGGAGCAAAAGGTTTTGTGCCCGTGACGATGATCATCATCGGAGAAAATGTCGTCGTGATGGAAAAAGAAAGCGGCTTAATTCCATAACAACAAACACTTCCAATAAAAAAAGTCGGCAAAGAATTTTGCCGACTTTTTTGTCTAAAAAATATTTAAAGCCCTAAGCAATCGCCCATCTAATTAAATAAAAGATACCGACACCGGCACCGATTAAGAACAGTATTAAAAAGAAAATCGCCGCGGCAATAATCAATTTAAATTTCTTATAGCGATTCTCGTCGGGCGGCGAAAGTTGGTTTTGCGGAAAATACGGCGGCGGTCTGTTCATATTAAAAACTTAACATTTGAAAAATCTATTGGCAAACCTTACGGACGATTTGTAATGAGGATCGCATCGCCCTCCTGTTTGCCGCACCAAACGGCAAGTTTTGAACGTCGGGCGACCAGATAAATTTTTTAAAAAGGGGCGTGAAATTCGATTCCCCGCCGCAAACATCGGACTCCGGGACTTTAATAATTTTATCGCGGCAAAGGTTGTTCCAAATTCGCTAAGCCATACGCCAAAACCGCCATCACCGAACCGTTTTCCGCTAATTCCTTCGGGATGATCTTATCGAAGGTATCGGCGGCTGTGTGATGATAATTGAAATATGTTTGCTGATTGAACCACGGCGCAAACGACGGCACGCCTTTCTCAGTCAAAGGTCCGATATCCGAACCGACACCACCAAACTGATATTGGACTAACCCGGCGCCTTGCGAACTCAAAACCTTTGAGATCGGCGCGAAAAACGGTAGAGCATCGGTTTTTCCGCTGAAATAAAACCCGAGCGGATGCGACGCGCCGAGATCGCTTTCGATCGCCGCAAAATGATTTGCCGTGTTCGCATCCTGTTCGATCCCGTATGTTCTGCCGCCGGCGCCGCCGTTTTCTTCGTTCATAAAAGCGATCACGCGAATCGTGCGTTTGGGTTTCAAATTCAATTGTTTCAAAATAAAAGGGACTTGCATTGAAACGGCAACGCCGCAAGCATCATCGATCGCGCCGGTGCCCAGATCCCACGAATCGAGATGTCCGCCGACAACGACGATCTCGTCCGGCTTTTCACTTCCCTTCAAATCGCCGATCACGTTGTAACTTGTCGTGTCGGGCAGAGTTTGCGGTGTCAGTATCAATTTTATTTTAACCTTGCCCATTTTTGCGAGATATGCGATCGTTTCCGCATCTTCAAACGAAACCGCCGCGCCCGGAATTTTTGTGACGCCGTCAACGTAACCCATCGAACCGGTATGCGCCAAACGATTTTGCGAACCGCCCGCCGAACGAACGAGAACGGCGATCGCGCCGAGTTTTGCTGCCGCGATCGCGCCGCCGAATCGATACTGAACCGCTTGACCGTAAGCCGCGCCGCCGAAACCCGATGCCTGCATTTCGCGGTCGAATTTGTTATTGAATAAAACGATCTTGCCCTCGATTCCCGCTTTCCCGAGAGCATTCAATTCGTCGAAACTATTAACGACGACGATTTCACCAATCATTCCATTTTCGTCCGTCGCGATACTTCCGCCGAGCGCGGTTAAAACAACCTTTTGCGTCGTTCCTTTTGCCATTCCTTCAAACTCGATGAGCTCACCTTTCTCTTCGCCGCGCACCCAATGCGGAACGCTCAATTTCTGCAGACGCACTTCTAAACCGAGTTTACGCATCTCGTCGGCGACATATTCGACGGCGCGCGACGCTTGCGGCGAACCGCTCAGGCGCGGTCCGATATTGTTCGATAAATACGCCGTTTGCCGCAGAGCATAATCGCTTTGCAAGGCGGCTTGTTGAATTTTTGACAAATCATAAAGTGTTTTTTCGCTGTAAAGTACCGGCGTCGGCGTCGGCGTCGGTTGTTGGGCAATCAGATTGGCACTCAAAAAAAGGACGAATAAAATTAGTTTTTTCATAATTGTTTGATTGATCGGTGTTTTGAATATGATAGCCGAGTTGGTTCCAACTTCCAAGATTCTATGCGATAATATTTTTGTTTTAACCAATTCAACTTTGACGATTAAATTTATGAAGAGATTATCTTTTTTGATATTGTTTTGCTTTTTCGCATTATTCACTGTTGCAGCTCAAACATTTACATTTAACGATTTAGTCAAGATTCGGCGCGTCGGGGATCCGCAGCTTTCGCCGGACGGTCGAACGGTCGCTTTTACGATCGGCGATGTCGATAAAGCCGCCAACAAAACACTGACGCAGATCTATACGGTCTCGATCGACGGAAGCAATCAGCGACAGATCACTAAAGGCGACAAATCAAACAGTTCGCCGCGCTGGTCGCCCGACGGCAAATTGATCGCTTTCACGACCGGCGGACAGATCTGGACGATGGATGCTAATGGCGGCGAGCGTAAACAGATCACAAAACTTTCTTCCGGCGCCGGTAATCCCGTTTGGTCGCCCGACGGCAAATGGATCGCATTTAATTCCGACGTTTATCCCGAATGCAAAGATGATGAGTGCAACGCCGCTGAAGATGAAAAGGCTGAAAACAGCAAGGTCAAAGCGATCGTCACCGAACGACTTCTTTATCGTCATTGGGTTGAATGGCGCGACCGCAAACGCTCGCACGTTTTCGTCGTTTCGAGCGAAGGCGGAATCGCCGCTGATTTTACGCCCGGCGATTTTGATTCGCCGCCCTACGCCGCCGGAACCGGCGTCGATTACGCTTTTTCGCCCGATTCGAAGGAAATCGCCTATTTGCGAAATCCCGACAAGATCGAAGCGATTTCAACCAACAGCGATATT
Source organism: Pyrinomonadales bacterium (assembly GCA_038330465.1). Lineage (GTDB taxonomy): Bacteria > Acidobacteriota > Blastocatellia > Pyrinomonadales > Pyrinomonadaceae > JAFDVJ01. Next base: position 3,224 of record JBBQOA010000274.1, on the reverse strand, counting down.
TTCGTCGCCTCGCTTTTTGATAAAAGCGTCAAGAACATCACTCTTACCAATAAAGGTTACGACGTTGCACCGCTTTATACGCCCGACGGCAAATACATTCTTTTCCGTTCGCAAGCCCGCGAAGGTTTTGAAGCCGACCGCTGGCGGATAATGCGTTACGACCGCAAAACGGGCGAAACAAAAGAATTGACCATCGGTTTTGATCAGCAAGCCGACGAAATCACACTTTCGCCCGACGGCAAAATGATTTATTTCACCGCCAACGCCCGCGGCAAAAACCCGATCTTCAGCGTTCCGCTCGAACCCGATTTTCGCTTGCGGATCGCGACGCACGTTAAGCAAATTCGCGGCGGAGAATTTTTCAGTAACTTAAATGTGACGCCTGACGGTGCAAATTTTGTAGTGCTTACAAGTTCGATGGCGAATCCCGCTGAAATTTACAAAATACCGGCTTCTGAAGCTGGATTAGGCAGCCCGCGGGGAGTCATCAACCTTTCGCACGCAAACGTTGCGTTGAATCTCACAAAGGCTGTCGATATTGATTGGAAAGGTGCGTTGAACTCAAATATTCACGGCTTTATCGTCAAACCCGCGAACTTCGACGCATCGAAAAAATATCCGCTCGTTGTGCTGATTCACGGCGGACCGCAAGGCGCGTGGGGCGATAATTGGGGTTATCGCTGGAATCCGCAAATGTTCGCTAATCAAGGCTACGTCGTCTTTTTGCCGAATCCGCGCGGCTCGACCGGCTACGGGCAAAAGTTCGTTGACGATGTTTCGGCTGATTGGGGCGGTAAGGCTTTTACCGACATCATGAACGGCACGGCGGAAGTCATCAAACTTCCTTACATCGATAAAGAAAGAATCGGCGCGGCTGGCGCGAGCTACGGCGGTTATATGGTCGATTGGATTCTCGGACATAACACCGACCCGCGCTTCAAATTCAAAGTTCTCGTCTCGCACGCCGGCGTCTATAATCTCGAATCGATGGCGGGCGCGACCGAAGAACTCTGGTTCGTCAACTGGGAATTCAAAGGAATGCCGTGGCAAAACAAGGTCAACTACGATAAATGGTCACCCCACAAATTTGCCGCCAACTTCAAAACCCCAACCCTCGTCACCGCCGGACAGATCGACTACCGCGTCCCCATCGATCAAGATCTGCAACTTTTCACAGCGTTACAGCTAAACGGCACCGAATCCAAACTAGTCATCATCCCCGACGAAGGACACTGGATTCTCAAACCGCAAAACTCCGAATTCTGGTATGGTCAAGTGTTGGATTGGTTGGGTAAATATTTAAAACCCTAATTTTTAATATATTCAGCTCCCACTTTTGCTTATGAATTTTTATAAAATTTCCGGATTTTTTTTACAATTTGTTTTTTCAATTTCTTTTTGCTTTTTTACACTCAATGCCCAAACAACAAACGGGAGCTTTAACCGGACGCGTTCATTTGACGTTCAGCATTATTTGATCCGGACGAGTTTTGACCGCCGGAACAAATCGATTTTTGGTGAAACGATCATTAGTTTAAAGCCTCTGAACAAGGATTTTAAGACGGTCGAGCTCGATGCTTCGAATTTGAATTTCGAATCGGTCAAGCTTGATTCAAACGGTGCGGATCTGCGTTTTAATACTAATGATGACAAGGTTTTTATCGAACTCGGCAAAAATTACACGCCGAAAGATCTGATCGTAATTCGTCTGAAATATTCGGCAAAACCCAAAAAGGGCATTTATTTTGTCGATGCAGAAACGGATGGTAAAACGATTACGCGGGATGCTCAAATTTGGACTCAGGGCGAGACTGAAGAAGCTCATTTTTGGTTTCCTTCGTACGATTTTCCAGACGATAAAGCGACCAGCGAGCAATTTATCACGGTCGAAGCGGGCGAAACGGTGATTTCAAACGGTGAATTAATCGAAACCTTGCAAAACAACGACGGCACGCTGACTTTTCATTACAAAATGAATGTCCCGCATTCGACATATCTGGCTTCGTTTATTGTCGGCAAATATTTGAAAGCGTCCGAGACATATAAGAATATTCCGCTCGGAGTGTATGTTTATCCGGGCAAAGAAAATCTTTTTAAAACGGCTTTCGGCGAGACCAAATCGATGCTTCGCATCTATGAAGAATTGACCGGAATGGCTTTTCCCTACAACAAATACGATCAGACGATCGTTGCCGGGTTCAATTTCGGCGGAATGGAAAATATTACCGCGACAACCTTTTCGGATACGGAGATATTCTTTGGCGATTTTAATAAGAATATTGTCGAAGATGTCGTCTCACACGAGCTTGCCCATTCGTGGTTCGGCAATCTCGTGACGTGCCGCAATTGGGCAGAACTTTGGCTTAATGAAGGGTTTGCGACATTTATGGAAGCCGCTTATCGCGAAAAAATGTACGGGCGCGATGAATATCTACGTAAGATCAAAGATGACGCGATCGAATATTTTATCGAGGAAACAAGAATGCGTCAGAAACACGGGCTTTACAACCAATTGGCACGCCCCGATGATTCTATTTTCGATGCGGTTGCATATCAGAAAGGCGGCGCAGTCATCCATACTTTGCGCGAAACGGTCGGCGATATCGTGTTCTGGAAAGCGATCAATCTTTATCTCACCCGACATAGGTTTGCCAACGTCGAAACACGGGATTTGCAGAACGCTTTTGAAGCGATTTCAAAAAAAGACTTGGACCAGTTTTTCAAACAATGGGTTTACGGCACCGGTTATCCGAAATTGGAATATACTTATCAATTCAACTCGCAAACAAAATTGTTGACCTTGAATATCAATCAAACGCAGAAACCCGATGATTCGACGATCTCAGCTTTTGTTTTTCCGCTCGAGGTTGAAATCAAGACGGCAAGCGGCGTTTTCAATGAAAAGTTCGCGATCACGAAAAGAGCGGAAACTTATTCGATAAAGTTGGACGATTCGCCGACCGATGTGATTTTTGATAAAGATTTGAAGATTCCCTTAAAAACAATGAAGTTGATCCCGACTGATAATCATTAATTTAAGCCGTGATCAAAGAAAAGTTCCGCCACAATGGCGGAACTTTTCTCTTTGAGAAGACCGGACGTCTGTTTGATTTGTTGAAAAAATCACTCAGGCACAAAGCACTTGAAATTCGCACCCTTAACAGGTAAAACTTTTCCGTAGCTTCTTCACCACACCTACGAGGTTAGCTGTCGGGCTAGGAAAG
>JBBQOA010000273.1:0-6286 GCA_038330465.1 Pyrinomonadales bacterium | reverse complement strand
ACCGATCGGGAGCGTGACGGAAAATTCAACCGAGTTGCTTCATGTCGAGCCGAAAACCCGCAAATCTGAATGAGCTTACAGCAGCAACAAAATTTTCTCGCTAGACTTTATACGGACGCGGAATTTCGCCGCGAATTTTTATCTTCGCCCGAAAAGATCGGCGCGGAAAACGATTTGAACGGCAAAGAGATCAGCGAGATCGCCGAAATAATGCCCGAGGAATTGATCTTTTTTGCCGAATCACTTTTTGGGAAACGGCTCCGCGAGGTTGAAAGGCTTCTGCCGCTGACAAAAAAGGCGTTGGGCGACGATTTTACAAAATTGTTCCGCGCATTTTCGCAAGGATTTAACCCGCAGTCAGTTAAAAAACATCTCGAAGACGCTCTGGAATTCAGTAAATTTCTCTACAAAAACAAACAAATCGAAATGCTTTGGGCAAAAGATCTGGCAAAGTTCGAGCATTCGCGATTGATTTTCAATTCCGCTTCAAAAAAAATACGGTGCGCCGTTTTCGAACACGATCTACGGCAAATTATCAGAGAAATTTCAACCCCGAATTCATCAATGAACACCGATTTTCGTCGAAAGAAAACCATCGCAGTTTGGTTAAAGTTCGGAAAAAGAACGAAATATTTCATTTGGTAGCGAATTCAAAACGATCAATGGATTTATCTGCAATCCGGTCAAAAAATCTCACCTAAAAAAAAGATCAAAAAATTAAAACTTTGTATTTTGGCGGTTCCCTTATAAAATAGAATTTATGGCTTTAATCAGAATAGTCCATTTTCCCGAACCGGTGTTGCTAGAGGTTGGCAAACCCGTCGAATTACATGAGTTTAACGACGAACTCAAACAACTTGTCGAAAATATGTTCGAGACAATGTATGACGCGCAGGGCGTCGGGCTTGCCGCGCCGCAGGTCGGAGTTTCCAAACGGCTTTTTGTGATGGATGTGCCGCTTGCCGAGGGCGTGCGAAATCCGATCGCGCTGATCAATCCCGAGATCTCCGCGCAGGAAGGCGAACAAATCGGAGACGAAGGATGTTTGTCGTTTCCGGGCATTTATACCAAAGTTCGCCGCGAAATCCGGACGGTTGTCAAATATCAGGATATTTTTGGTAACGAACAGGAACTTGATTGCACCGATCTTTCGGCGCGCTGCGTTTTGCACGAAACCGATCATTGCGACGGCATAATTTTTCTTGACAGAATGACTACTTTGAAACGAGAATTAGCCAAGCGAAAAATAAAAAAATTGCAAAAAACTGGAAAGTGGGATTAAGTTATGCCGATTGAAGACACGAAATTAACAACGGAAGTTGGTACGATAATTGAATTAAATAAATATTTGAAGGTCGGTTGGGTTTTGATTCTGACCTATGTCAATCATTCGAGCGACAGCCAACAACCGCGTTTTGTTTTAGCCTGGCAAAGTGACGAAAAGCCTGTTCGCCCTGAATTACTCGACGAATGGGAACTCCACGAACTTGATCGAAATAAAAACTTATAAGAAGCGGCGCACCTTTGGAATGTTTTTTTCAAACGCCAGCAAGGTCATCAAAAAAACGGGCGAAACGCGTCTCGCGGACGGATTTTATAAAGTCTTTGGCGTAGAAAAAAGTTTCAGCACTAAGACAGACGAAATTATCGGCATCGAACACCCGATCAAAGGCAAGCTGAGCTTTATGGCTGATTGGTGCAGCGGCAAAAAACGTTTCGGCTATTCGACCGCTGGATTAAGTTATTCATTTGCTAAAAGACAATTCTTTCAGTTCGGCTACAACTTCGGAAATTCGGGTCGCGCCAACAACGCTTTTTCGGCTTTTTACGGCTTTACTTACTAATTTTTTTAGGGATCAAAGGTGTCGAAACTGAAAAAACGTTTGCGTAAAAAATATCACGTTGGGGAGTTTCAGGAATTTGGTTTTGAAATATCCGCGACATTTCAAAATTATTTAAGCGCAACCGAAATCGACAAAATCTTTGACGCATTTATCAATGAAATCGAGGCAAATGAATTATTGTTTGGCGGTGTTAGCAGTCATCAAACCATTAAGGGTTTTGTCACCGCAACAAAAAAATATCAATCGCCAACCGACGCACAGAGAGTGAAAATCAAAAATTGGTTCGAAAGTCAGCCTGGAATTGCCGAATGCAAAGTCGGAAATTTTATCAATGCTTGGTATGATAAATAAAAAGACAGATTTTTAGGGGATTTTGAGATTATGCAAACACAAAGAAGTTTAGACGAATTCAGAAACGAACCGTTTACGGATTATTCGGTCGCGGAAAATGCCGAGGCAATGCGGTCGGCGATCGAACAGGTCAGAAGCGAGCTCGGACGCGAATATCCGCTCGTTATCAACGGTGAACATATTACAACTGCAAAGAAATTCGAAAGCATCAATCCGGCTGAGAAAGCGCAGATTGTCGGCGTATTTTCGGATGCCGACGCCGATGCCGAAAATTTGACCGCGCAAGCGATCGAAGCGGCGACGAATGCTTTTAAGGTTTGGCAAAATGTTTCGGCGGAAAACCGTGCCGAATATCTTTTCAAAGCGGCGGCGGTTTTGCGCGATCGTAAACATTATTTTTCGGCGTGGATGTGTTTTGAAACGGGAAAGACTTGGGCGGAAGCCGATGGCGACACGGCGGAAGCGATCGATTTTCTTGAATTTTACGGGCGCGAAATGCTCAAATGGGCGGGACATCAGCCCGTCACGCCGTCGCCTTATCAAGAAAACAATTCGTTTGAATATATTCCGCTCGGCGTCGGCGCGATCATTCCGCCGTGGAATTTTCCGCTCGCGATCATGGCGGGAATGACGATGGCGGCGGTCGTTTGCGGTAACACAACGGTTCTGAAACCATCGCCCGATGCGCCCGTGATCGCTTATAAATTTATGGAAGTCTTGGAAGAAGTCGGACTTCCGGCGGGCGTCGTCAATTTTGTCGCGGGTTCGGGAACATCTGTCGGCGAGCAGCTTGTTGCGTCGCCATTTGTGCGGTTTATTTCGTTTACGGGCTCGAAAGTCGTCGGACTGCATATTTATGAAGAAGCGGCAAAAACGCGTCCGGGACAAAAATGGATGAAGCGCGTCGTCGCCGAAATGGGCGGCAAAGATGCGACGATCGTCTGCGCTGACGCAGATCTCGATTCGGCGGCGGAAGGCGTCGTGCAGGCGGCGTTCGGTTTTCAAGGGCAAAAATGCTCGGCGTGTTCGCGGCTCATTGTTGACGAAAAAGTTCACGATGAATTGATGGAAAAGATCGTCAAACTTACAAAAGAGATCAAGGTCGGACTGCCGACCGACAGCGCGACCGAGATGACAGCTGTCATCAATCAGAAATCATTTGACAAAGCGACATCGCTGATCAAACAGGGAATCGATGAAGGCGGCAAGATTCTGGTTGGCGGCAGCGGCGATTCTTCGAGCGGTTTTTATCTTGAACCGACGATCATTGACGATGTCAAAGCAGGTTCGACCGTCGAACAACAGGAAATTTTCGCGCCGGTGCTGGCGGTCATCAAGGTCAAAGATTATGATGAAGCGCTCGAAGTTGCGAACGGCACGGATTACGGTTTGACGGGCGCTGTTTATTCGACAACGCAGGCAAATCTCGAGCGCGCGCGCCGCGAATTTCACGTCGGAAATCTGTATTTGAACCGAAAATGCACGGGCGCGCTGGTCGGTGTTCACCCGTTCGGCGGTTTTAATATGAGCGGCACGGATTCAAAAGCGGGCGGACGCGAATATCTTTTGCAGTTTTTACAGGGCAAATCGATCGCTCAAAAAATTTAGGTAAATTTTTATTTCGGGAAAGATGAACAAGAGTAATTTATAAGTTATTCTTGTTCATCTTTGTTTTTCTAAAATCAAAAAATCGGAGTTGTTAATGAATTTATTTTCGCGTTTTTGTAATTTAATTATATTGCTTGTCGTTTTATTTTCGATCTCGAACGCGCAGGTTTTACCGCTTTTCCCGGTCAAACGGCAAGAATCTGCCGAAACGTGGCGGCGCGACGGCTGGAACGCGGTCGAGAAAGCCAAAAAAGAAAAGATTCGCAAGAACCGGGCGAAAAATGTCATTCTCTTTATCGGCGACGGAATGGGCGTCACGACCCTGACGGCATCGCGGATTCTCGAAGGGCAAATGCGCGGCGAAAGCGGCGAGGAAAACCGGCTCAGTTTTGAAGAATTTCCGTTCTCGGCGCTTTCTAAAACATACAGCGCAAATCAGCAAACATCGGATTCCGCGCCAACGATGACGGCAATTATTTCGGGCGTCAAAACCGACGAAGGCGTTTTGTCGGTCAATCAAATGGTCGTGCACGGTGATTACAAAACCGTCAAGGGCAACGAAACCGAAACATTGCTTGAAATGGCGGAAGACGCGGGAAAATCAACCGGCATCGTTTCGACGGCGCGGCTCACGCACGCGACGCCCGGCGCGTGCTACGCACATACCGCCGACCGCGATTGGGAAGCCGACGGCGATATTTGCAAACGAAAAAAAGACGCTTGCGAAGCAAAATTTCCGGACATCGCGCGGCAGCTTTTGGAATTCAAATACGGCGACGGTTTGGAAGTCGCGATGGGCGGCGGGCGAACAAAATTTCTGCCGCAGGAAATGCTCGATCCCGAATATCAGAATTTGAAAGGCGAACGGCTCGATAACAGAGATCTGACGAAAGAATGGCTTTCAAAATACAAAAATTCGGCGTATGTCTGGAACAAAGCCGAATTTGACAAGATCGACGCGAAAAAAACAGATCACCTGCTCGGACTTTTTGAGCCGTCGCAGATGCAGTTTGAATACGATCGCCCGAAGGACACCGGCAAAGAACCGTCGCTAACCGATATGACGACCAAGTCGATAGATATTTTGTCGAAAAACAAAAAAGGTTTCTTTTTGATGGTCGAAGCCGGCAGAATCGACCAAGCGCATCATCTCGGCAATGCGTATCGCGCCTTGACCGATACGATCGAACTTTCGAACGCCGTCCGCGCCGCGATGCAAAAGGTCGATTTGGACGAAACTTTGATCATCGTCACGGCAGATCACAGTCATACGTTCAATATGCTCGGTTATCCGATTCGCGGCAACAATATTCTCGGACTCGTCCGCGAGGTTGACGACAACGGAAATCCCGAAACCGAATATAAAAAAGATGCGCTCGGGTTGCCTTACGCGACCTTAAATTATGCGAACGGCAGAGGTTATTCGGGCGCAACGGACCTACAACCCGAAGGCGCGAAAATATGCTGTGAAGAGCCGAAATACTTTAAAGGAATCACCAAAGGTCGCCCTGATTTGAGCAAAGTTGACACGACCGATCCGAATTTTGAACAGGAAGCGATGATCCCTTTGAAAAATGAAACGCACGGCGGCGAAGACGTCGCGATTTTTGCAACCGGCGTCAATGCGTATATAATTCGAGGTTCGATGGAAGAAAATTGGATTTTTTATGTAATGGCTGATGCTTTTCGGTTCAAAAAACGATAAAAAATCTAAAGAAACTAAAATATGAAAAGAAAAATACTGATAAAAAGTTTGGTGAGTTTGCTGGTTTTGGCGTCGATTATTTCGCCGGTTTGGGCGCAAAAAGGGAAAAATAATATCATTTTTGCCGTTTTGAACGATGGAAGAACGCTTGAACCGATCGTTCAAGTTAAAAATAATGAATTTGTCGAATTGGAATCGGATGCCGAAAATGGCTGGAAAATATTTTCCAAAATGTACTACAACCCGAAAACCGCTTACAATTTGATTTTCGGCGGTGTTGCAAGCGGCAAAGCGACAGTTGTCAAGGGACCCGAAGACGGCGATTGCGCGGCAAATATGGCTTCGGTCAAAACAGTTTCGGCAAAAGCCAAGTTGAAAGGTTTGGTCATGGGGCTGGCAACCGATCTGCAAAGTTCAAAAAAGGGCTTCGCTGGAGTGCGCCGGGCGCCGACGCTTGCCGAACGGACCGAACTTGAAAAACTTGTCCGCGATGAATTTACAAAACAAAAAATTTCCGCCGCGAATCTGAAGGGTTTGCGTTATCAAAATCTGACCGCGCTTGACGTCAACAACGACAAAAAAACGGAATTTGTCGGTTCTTACTGGCTGCCGACCACCAAAACCGAACGTGCTTTGTTGTTTATTATTGCCGAAAAAGATTCCACGGGAAAATATGTTTTGTCGCACAGCCGATTTGAAACGGTCAAACAAGCCGACGTTATGAGCAGCGACATCAAGGACATCGACACCGGAATATATCACGAACTGCTGCTTGATG
>JBBQOA010000272.1:0-6310 GCA_038330465.1 Pyrinomonadales bacterium | reverse complement strand
TCCTGTTCTTTGCTTTGCAGATATTTAGTTTTCAAATTATCGAGAATCGTTTGCGAGACACGATCTCGAAAATCTTTCAGATCCTGTTCGTTTTTGTCCTGCGCATCCTTGAGTCCTTTGTTGAGAGCTTCAATTTTCTTGTCAATTTCTTTCAGTTCATCGGCGCCGTCTTGATATTCGAGCGAAAGTTTATCGCGTTCGGCACGATATTGCGTCACTTGATCGAGCGTTTTATTACGCAAGCCCTGCATCGTATTTTCACGTTCGGTCGTGTAGCGAATCGTTTCGGCTTCGGCAAGTGATTTTACTTTTTCGGGTGCATTTTTGACGGCGTTATAATTTGCTTCGGCATTTTTTCGCAGATTTTCAGCGTCGAGCAGCTGTTTGTTCAAACCTTCCAGACGTTGCAGAACGATCGTCGAATTTTCATCCAAATTAATGATGCCCGAATTACTTTTCAGTTCTTGCAATTTTATTTCGTCGCTTTTGATCTGGGTTTTAAGGTTTGCCAGACGGTCTTCTAAAAAGTCGCTGGTTTTGACATTTTTACCGGTTCGTTTTTCTTCGTTCTGTTTGGTAAATACTTCGGCGATCCCGTTGACGATCGATGCCGCCAGATCCGGATTCGAATGTTTAAAGGAAATATCGATGAGCCGCGTGTCCTTAAAGGTTGAACGCGCTTCGCGAACCGGCTCGACACCGAGACCTTTCCGGACAATATCAACATACGGCGCCAATCTGATAGCTTCGGCGATCTCTTCGGAAGAAGCGACCGAAGGGCTCGCGGTGACCGGCACATCGCTGACGCTTTTGTCGGTCTTTTTCTTTTCATCACTTGCTAAACCGACCGTTTTCAGCAAAGAACGCCACGCCGAAACCGATTCATCCGAGCGCGTTTGTTGAAATTCCTTGTTGCTGTCCAAACTGAGTTCTTTGACAACGCGGCGCAGAAGAGTTTCGCTGCTCAGAAGTTGGAGCTGTGTATTGAAATAAGCCGGGTCGGGATTAGAACCGCCGAGCCGCCGGTCACTTGTCACCAAGTCTTGATTGGCTTGTTCTAAATCAACTTGGACGGTCGCTTTTGCCTGATAAATATTCGGACGGCGCGCCATATAGATCGCCGCCAGCGTGGTAAATAAAACCGCGACCCCGATGACCAACCACAGACGTTTACGAACCGCCCGCCAATAATCGATCAGCTGCATTCCGTCCTGCGCGTAGATCTCGCGGTAACCACCGTAACCGCTATTCGCCGCAGGCATCTGCGCTTCGAATGGTCGTTCAAGTTCACCTTTTTCGGTTACTTGAGCTTTGATAATTTCACGACTATCTTTCATTATATTCAAATCTTTAAGGGAATTTATAAAATAAGCTCGGAACTCCTTGCTGAATGGTTTTAATTATTCCTCGCATAATGACCTTCGAAGAGTCTTCCGAAACAGCCACGATATCATTCGCCGAAAGGATCGGGTCATCGATTTTTCGTTTCTCGATATCCTTCAAATCGAAACTCAACTCCTGACGCTCAGAACTTCCCTCGATCTGTCTTAAAATTTTGACCTTGCTTTTAGCGGTCGGATTCAAACCTTCGGCGGAAACGATCGCTTGCGTTAAAGTGATCGGCTCTTTCATCTTGACGGAGCCGACCTTTTTGACATTTCCGTAAACGTAGATCAGATCCGAATCGAGCACTGAAACGATGTCGCCGGGCTGCATCCACAGATTTTGTTTGGCTTCGAGGACGTCTTTGACCCGAAAATTCATCAAAATAAGATCATTTTCGATCGGTTTGTCATCAGGTTCCGCCTGACAAGACGACGTGCTCCCCGTTCGGGCAACGATCATCCGGCTTCCGGCTTCCTTATTCGGACCACCCGCAAATGCCAGCAATTCGAGCAGCCGAATCCGCCGATTGATAAAGTAAGTTCCCGCTTTTTCGACCGCACCGATCACGCCATACGATTGCGATTTCTTTTCGATCGCAAAGACATTGATCTCCGGTTTTTTTAGGAAACTCAAGTATTCTTTTTCAATGTCGTTTGCCAGTTCCTGTTCGGTCTTGCAAACCGCGAAGATCGGTTTCGTCGCCCTAAACAGCGAGATCGTTCCGTCCGGATTGACGCTCACCTTTTGATTCATATCGGGGTGGCGAAAAACCTGAATTTCGAGTGAATCCTGATAGCCGATGCGGTAGCGTTCATCATCGTTATCGGTTTTCGGGTTCGTTGCGCTTTTATCGGTCGGGGCGTTTTTATCGGGCGTTTTTCCGGCAATCTTCGACGAGTCAGTTTGTCCGAAAATATTCAGACAAAAAGTCAAAACCAACATAGAAATTATCAATAAAACTTTCACTACTTTCATAAAAATACTTCTCCAATAAAATTATTTTCCAACAAGGTAGGTTAATTTCTATTTTTGATTCTCAATCACCGAGAAAAGTTTCCGCCTTTTTGTCCGTTAATGCTTTTGATACAAAATAACTTAGAAACAAGGATTTTAGCAAATTTCCCGCAAAATCAACAATTTAAAGTTTCGATGTTCGAAAAATTTATTTTTTCCGCCAATTAAGTTAAACTTTGATACTCAATTTTTTTTCATTCATCCTTTATTATTTTGTATGCAAAACCCAACACCGATGCTTCGACAATATCTCGACATCAAAAAACAATATCCCGGAACCTTACTCTTTTTTCGGCTCGGCGATTTTTATGAGCTCTTCAATGAAGATGCCGTGACGGGCGCCCGCGAGCTTGAAATCACCTTGACGGCGCGCCACAAAGATTCGCCGAATCCCGTGCCAATGTGCGGCGTTCCGCATCACGCGGCGGCAAACTATATCGCGCGGCTGGTCAAAAAAGGTTACCGCGTGGCAATCTGCGAACAAACCGAAACCGCCGGAAAAGACATTAAACTCGTCAAGCGCGAAGTCGTTCGCGTGATCACGCCGGGCACCGCGATCGACCCGCAACTGCTTGAAGCCAAAGAGTCTATCTATTTGGCGGCAGTTTCCGGTTCGGGCGAAACCTTCGGGCTCTCGTTCCTCGAATTATCAACCGGCGAATTTTTCACGTCCGAATATTCCGGTCATGATTCGTGGGCAAAAACCTGCACCGATATCGAAAGCTTTGCCCCGCGCGAACTTCTTTTCCCCGAAGCCTTGAAAAAATTGGTCGAATCTTCTTTCGGCAATTTCCGTCAACTGACGTTATCAGACGCGGCTAATGTAGTTTCGATCTCATCGCCCAATTCACCGAAATTTTCGACCACTCTGACGGCTCTCGACGATTGGCTTTTTCACCCCGCCGATTGTGAAACGGTTTTGAAAAAACAATTAAAGGTGCGCGAATTGACCGCTTTCGGACTTGGCGATAAAGCCGAAGCCGTCCGCGCGTCCGGTGCTGTTTTGCGGTACGCGCTCGAAACACAAAAAGCGACGGCAGAACATATTTCCGAAATTACAATTCTCGAAGCCAGCGATTTTATGGTTTTGGACGGCGTCACGCTGAGAAATCTTGAAATTATCGAATCGAAAGGCGAAAGCAATAAAAAGACGCTTTTCGGTGTGATCGACGAAACTGTCACCGGAATGGGCGCGCGGCTTTTGCGCGCATGGGTTTTGCGCCCTTCTCTGAAAAGAAGCGAAATCCAAACCCGGCTCGCGGCTGTTTCAGAACTAACCGATTCGATCCTCCGCGATAAAATTCGCTTTCTTTTAAAGGAAGTTTCGGATTTGGAAAGACTGGTCGGCAGATTAAATCTCGGCACCGCATCGCCGCGCGATCTGATCGCGCTTAATCGTTCCCTTTCCCAAACTCCCCGAATCAATTCAGCGTTATCGGATGCGATCAGTTTATTATTGCAAGTTTTGTCCGAAAATATCTTTGAATTGCCGGAAATTCGCGATTTAATTTCGCGCTCGATCGCGGAAGATCCGCCGCTAAACTTGACCGACGGCGGAATCATTCGCGATGGTTTTGATGCCGAACTTGATGAATTTCGTGAAATCTCAAAATCAGCCAAACAAATTATCGCCGGTTTTGAGACGCGCGAACGCCAGCGCACCGGCATCAACAATTTAAAGATCAAATTCAATAATGTTTTCGGCTATTTTATAGAGATTTCCAAAGGCAATATTCCGCGTGTTCCCGAAGACTATGAACGCCGTCAAACGCTGACCAATGCCGAACGATACACGACGCCGCAGCTTAAGGAATGGGAAGTAAAAGTGCTCGGCGCCGACGAACGGATCAGCCAGCTCGAATCCGAAATTTTTCAAACGATTCGGATCCGGGTTCGTGAAGAAACGACCAAACTGCAATCGACCGCCCGCGCCCTCGCGACTTTGGATGCTCTGGCGGCGCTCGCACAAACGGCAACGCGTCGCAATTACGTCTGTCCGACACTGCACGACGGCGACGAGATCGAGATCAAAAACAGTCGTCACCCAATCGTCGAAGCATTTTTACAGGAAGATTTTATTCCGAATGATCTCTATCTGAATAATTCGACCGACCGTTTGCTGATCATTACCGGACCGAATATGGGCGGAAAATCGACAGTTTTGCGACAGCTTGCGCTGATTCAAATACTCGCGCAGATCGGTTCGTTCGTTCCCGCCGCCGCCGCGAAACTTCCGATCGTTGACCGCGTCTGGACGCGCGTCGGCGCCTCGGATGATCTGTCTTCGGGTCGTTCGACATTTATGGTCGAAATGACCGAAACCGCCGCGATTCTGCATAATGCCTCGCCGCGCTCCTTGATCTTACTCGACGAGATCGGACGCGGAACATCGACCTTCGACGGTCTTTCGATCGCCTGGGCGGTCGCCGAATATTTGCATAATTCGCCCGAACATTCCGCGAAAACTTTATTTGCGACGCATTATCACGAGCTGACAGAGCTTGCCGAAAATCTTCCGGGAGCCCGAAATTATCAAGTTTTAGCAACCGAAAAAGACGGCGATGTCGTTTTTCTGCATAAATTACAAAAAGGCAAGGCTTCAAAATCATACGGCATTGCGGTCGCCAAACTTGCCGGACTTCCCGTCAAGGTCATCGAACGCGCGAAAAGCGTTTTGTCAAAACTTGAAAAATACGAACTCGCCGTTTTCTCCGATGCGCGGCAGGAAGCCGACGGCATTGAAAAAGCCGTCGATCGCGCTAAACAAAGTAAAATGGCATCGCAATTTTCCCTCTTTGCGATTTCCAACGAAAACGTCATCGATGCGATCCGGGAATTTGATGTCGAAAAATTTTCATCGGAAGAAGCCAAATCATTTCTCTCTGAAATAAAAGGAAAAATTATTTAGAAGTTTTTTTCAAAATAGTTTTTTTTTAATGCCAAACCGCAAAGTTGCGAGGACCGCAAAAGAAGTTTGAAAAAACTCCTTTTGCTGAATCTACTTATTCGATCTTGGCGCCTTGGCGCTCGGATTTTGACGTAATTTTTCGATCCTTTGTTTTGGAATAATATTTATATCAATATTAATTTTTCTTTGGTTTTTGATTGTGTTTTAAGAATTGCAGGTTTATAATCGCAACACTTTTCTTTTGCTCTTGAATTCATAAATAAAAGTCTTTTTAAGTTTTACAAAAACCACGTTCTTAGGGAGATTTGTATGTCAAAAATATTCAAATACTTTTTCAGCGGATTGTTATTCATTCTGCTGATCTGCTTAACGTCGCTGATCGTTTCAGCCCAAAAATCAAAGATCACGATTCCTGCCAATGATTTCAAAAATCTTGCCGGATCGGTCGATGAAATTACGGCGATGCGTCTGCCGAATCCGGCGACGCTCGGAACCCGTTCAAAATCGACGATGTTTCCGATCAATTCGTCTGAAAATATCCAGTCGATCGATATTCCGGTCGATTCGACCGAAAATTTCAAATTGATGATTCTTTCGCCAAACGGTAAAAGCCTGAATTTGAAAGTCGCGCTGCCGAACGAAGATTTTTTCGATCTTCGCAGTGAGGGTTTTGTCAGGCAGATCAAAACGGACGAGACGACTTACGGGATTGACGGAAATCAGTTCCCTGCCGAAGTTTTCAGTTTCGAAGCATTGAAACAAGGTCTTTTGCGGGTCCGGATCGAGAAACCGAAAGATCTTGCAGCTTCAAACGAAACGATCGGTTATCTCGTCGCGTCGAGCGATTCGCCCTATCGTCTCTATTCTTATCTCGACACCTTGCAAACAACGGTCGGGCGCGAAATCGGAATTTTTTCCGTCATTTTCAATCGCAAAGAAAATGATGAAAGCGGTCAGCCGAATGCCTTGATCGGCAATATTCGCGATTCGCGGGTTTCGATC
>JBBQOA010000271.1:0-6314 GCA_038330465.1 Pyrinomonadales bacterium | reverse complement strand
AACTGAGAACCTTGGTAATTTTGTTGTTAAAACAGAAGAACTGTTCAAACCACAAGGCGCAACTTGAAGATTTCGGAGATGATTTTGAGAGTTTACTAACTTGGCTCAAAAAACTCAATTTTTTATAAGAAAACCGTGTATTAAAATATTTCAAAAACACCAATAAAAGTTAATGCCCTCGGCAGGATTTGAACCTGCGTCCTACTGCTTAGGAGGCAGTCGCTCTATCCAACTGAGCTACGAGAGCGCATTCCAATTTTGAGTTTTGGATTTTGGGTTGTCAAGTTTTTACGAATCGTAGTTGATCAGTGATTTGACCGCGTAACCGTTGAATTTGTCGCGTCCTTTTAAGAAATCGAGTTCGACGACGAACGACAGTCCGACGATGATTCCGCCCAAACCTTCGACCAGATCGACGACCGCTTTGGCAGTTCCGCCGGTCGCCAGCAGATCGTCGACGATCAGCACGCGATGACCTTCGCCGACCGCGTCCTTGTGCATTTCGAGCGTGTCCTGTCCGTATTCGAGATCATACGAAACGGAAACCTTTTCGGCGGGCAGCTTTTTCGGTTTGCGCACCGGAACGAAGCCCGCGTTAAGATGATAAGCGAGCGGCGCGGCGAAGATGAATCCGCGCGATTCGACGCCGATCACCGTGTCGATCTGTTCGCCTTTGAATTGGTCGGCAAGCGCGTCGATCGTTTGGCGCAGCCCGTCGGTGTCTTTCAAAAGCGTCGTGATGTCGTAAAAATTGATGCCTTCTTTCGGAAAATTGGGCACTTCTCTGATTAATTTTCGTAAATGTTCCATTATTCGATTTTGGATTTTGGATTTTGGATTTTGGATTGATTTTCAATCATCAATCGCCGATCTGAAATCGCAAATTTCCTTACCTCTCGATCCTAAATGATGAATATAAATTACTCGGGTCTAAAACTTCTTCTTCAATATGTTCGACGCGCGAATAGGTCGGTCCGGCGGTCAGATCGTGTTTGAATTCCTCGACCGCGACCGGATCGCCTTCGGCAAGTGCTTCGACGCGCCCGTCTTTTAAGTTCTGGACATAGCCCAAAACCTGATGACGCGCGGCGGCACGCTGCGTAAAAAAGCGAAAACCGACGCCCTGCACGATTCCGCTGATCGTAAATTTTCGGGCAACTTTCATAAATCAACGCCGGTTTTCAAATTATCAATTACCGACTTATTTGCTCGAAAATTGGTAATTTGAAATTCGTCTTTTTTATCCTATCGCATCAAGACAGTCCATCAATGGACGCTGCCGACAAGTGTAGATCGGCATTCCTCGCATCGTAAATTTGTTCGCGGCGGTTTCGCGCATTTCTTCGGCAAGCGAGAGAAAATCCTTTGGCTCATCGGTTTCAAAACTGACGATATATTCCTGTTCGCAAACTCCGAAGGTGTGCGTCATATGGATTTTGATGTTCTCGAATTTTTTGCCGACCATAAAATTCTGTTCCATCAACTCGGCGCGTTCTTCGTCCGTCATCGAATACCAGTCGCGACTTTTCGCACACGGATAAACGAAATGATATTTTTTCTGCCCCGCTTTGATGTGATAGCGATCTTCGACCGATTCGTGTGAATCTTCGGAAATAAACATCATCTTTTTGGTGATTGCCAGATAATTGTCGGATGTTTCGAGATAATTGCCCAAATTTGTCTGATACAATTTGGCAGTCATCTCCTGAATCGCGTCGAGTGAATCGCCGATTCGCCAGAACATCAGGTCCGCTTTTGAATCGAATCCGACGAGCGAATAACTGAAAAGTAACAGATTCTCGTTGAAATTGTTGAACACGCTCTGAAATTCCAACTTGAAGCCAAGTTTGGTTTCGGGATCGAGTTTACGCCAATCAGGATTGACCCGAAAGAATATAAAATTAACAAATTGCTTATCGATAACCGGAAACAAATGCGGCTCTTTGTTGTCCGCAACCAATCGCAGAGGAGTTTGTTCCGGTTCTTTTTTTTCAAAATCGAATAATTCCATTTTCCTGTAAAAATTCGCGGCTGCGAGATAGTAAAGATGCTCAGCCTATTTTGCCAATTTTCCGAATCAATGTCCAAAGACGAAAGTTATTTTGAAAGAATCCGTTCAAGATTCCGATGGCGACTAAATCTACAGAGAAAACCTGAAAAAAATCGTTGACTTTCCTCCATCAAGCAAGCTAATATTCGAGTTATAGTCTATTTGCAGTTTAGTTTTAGATTTCGACGACAAGAAGTTATCAGATCAAATCTTTCTTGAAATAGTAAAGAGACGTTATGCCATCGAATAATTTTTTATTATTTCGAATTTAACGGCATTGCGATTGATATATAGAAACAACTGGCTTCTTCTTTTTGGCGGCATTGTCCGAAAACGCGAAAAATTCCGACTTCCACAGATTTTTTTTGCAGTTTATCAATTTATTCGCTTTGAAAAACATAATTTAAAATGAGGAAGGAAAAATGAAAAGGAATTTACGCAATTTTGTTGTCTTTGCAGCTTTTACGCTGATTTTGTCGGCAACTGCCAACGCCGAGATATTTACCGCTAATCTGACGGGCGTTCAGGAAGTTCCGGCAAATGCTTCGACCGCGACGGGCTATGCGCGCATTACGGTTAATGAAGGAGCCGGAACATTACAATTCACGGTTGTTTTTACCGGACTTGCAGGCACACAGAACAACTGTCACATCCACGCGCCCGCCGCGATCGGCGTAAGTACGGGCGTGGCAATTAATTTTGGAATAGTCGGCGGCACGTCGGGCACAATCAGCGGCTCGACGACGATCACACCGACTCAGCTTTCGCAATTACGCGCCCATTTAGGATATGTCAACGTTCATTCGACAGCCTTTCCGGGCGGCGAAATTCGCGGTCAGCTCGGCGTTCAGCGTCCAGTTGACAACGACGGCGACGGCAGAACCGATTTCAGCATCCTGCGCTTTCCGAATGTTGCCCAGCCGGGAGTTGCGCCGATCACCTATTGGAATGCCAACACGACGGGCGGCGTGCAAAACGCTTTGTGGGGCGATGCGAATCGTGATTTTCCGGCACCGGGCGATTATGACGGCGACGGCAAAGCCGATCTGGCTTTATACCGCGCCGGCGCAACAGTCGGCGCCCAGAGCGAATTCTGGATTCTCCGCAGTTCGGATAACAACGTTCAGTATTTCGCGTGGGGACTAAACGGCGATCAAGCCGTCGCGCGTGATTACGACGGCGACGGCATCACGGATGTCGCGGTTTTCCGTCCCGGTGCGACATCCGCCGACGTTACCGGTTGGTATATCAGAAACAGTTCGACCGGAACCGTCCGCGTCGAAGCCTTCGGCATAACCGGCGACGGCACGAACAACTTTGATACGCCCATTCCGGGAGATTATGACGGCGACGGTAAATTCGATCTCGCAGTTTATCGTTTCGGGCTGACTCCGGCTAATAATTTCATCATTAAACGCAGTTCCGACAATGTCATTACCTATCAGCAGTTCGGCAACTTTAACACCGATTACATCTTGCCGGGCGATTATGACGGTGATGGAAAATACGATTTAGCCGTTGCCAGAACGGGCGCATTAAGCACTTCGCCTTTAGTTTGGTGGATTCTGCAAAGTTCGACCGGCACGACGCGCACACAGACCTTCGGCAGAACTTCCGATTTGCCGACGCAGGGCGATTATGACGGTGACGGCAGAACCGATCTCTCGGTTTATCGGGCGGGCGCGACGGGCGCGCAGAGTACTTTCTGGGTTCTCAACAGCCTCAGCGGAACCTCGCAAGCCGTAAACTGGGGAGTCGGCGGAGATTTTCCGGTCAATAATTTTGACGCCCGCTAAATCGCGGCATTTTTCATAAAAAAAGATTCCGTCGGTTTTCCGGCGGAATCTTTTTTCCGTCCGAATGTCGTTTAGCTTTTCAAGGCATTTACAAAACACCTTTTTTAATGCCAAAATTAGAAACAATGAAACGCCTTTTTGCCAGTTTGATTTTAATCTTTTTCGCGAGTCTTTCGGCTGTCACGCAACAGCGTCCGCTTTTAACGGAAGATGTTGACATCGTGCCCGAAGGCACGATCGAAGTTGCGGCAGGAATTGATTTTCTGCAAAATGCAAAATTTCCGCTTTCGGGTTTAAGCGGCGATCTGACGCGCGTCGGCGATATTCGCATTCGCACGGGATTTGCGCCGAACGTCGAATTTTCGGTCGAAGGCGTGCTCCAAAATTTCCTGGCGATCAATACGCAAACGACGCCGTCGTCAATTCCCTTGAATCTCGACGGCAATTCGACCAATGATACGGGCGATTTTGTCGTTGCGACCAAGATCAAACTCAAAAACGAAACAAAAAATCTTCCCGCGCTCGGCTTCAAATTCGGTTTCGAGATGCCGAATTCCAATCAGGCACGCGGCATCGGCACAAATCAGATCAATATTTTCGGCAAGGTTCTGCTCCAAAAAAGATTCGGCAGAGTGACGGGCAAAAAGCCGCGCGTCAATGTTTACGGCAATCTCGGTCTGATGATCATGACCGCGCCGGTCGAAAGATTTACGCAAAATGATCTTTTTCTTTACGGTCTGGCGGGAATTTTCAAGGTTACTGACCACATCAATATCGCGAGCGAAGTCAACGGACGCCTCAATACGCGGAGCGGCGCCGCACCGCTCGGAACCGAAAGCGTCGGACAATTCCGCATCGGCACACAAATTCGCGCCTCGGGCTTGCGATTTGATACGGCGGCGATCTTCGGCTTAACAAAATTCAGCCCGCGCACCGGCATCACCTTTGGCGTCACTTATCAATCGCCGAACATCTTCAAACCCGCGAAATAATAAACGGCACGCGGATAACCGCCGATTTAACGGATTTTCGCGGATAACATTTTGTTAAAAACCTGAAAAAACCCGCCTGATCCACGTCAGGTTTGCTTAATATTTTCTGACCAATTGATTGATCGGCGAATGTCCTTTGCCAAGGTTCGGCGCGGTCCGAATTGCCTCAGTAACAAATTTTTTTGCCGATTCGACCGCCTCGCGCAGAGGTTTGCCGTTGGCAAGGTTTGCCGCGATCGCCGCCGCAAATGTGCAGCCCGTGCCGTGCGTTGCCGTCGTTTCGATAAAATCTGCCGAAAATGTAAATTCCCGTTCTTCCATAAACAAAAAATCAGTCGCAAAGCGGCTTTTGGTTTTTGGTTTTTGGTTTTTGGTTTTTGACCGCTCTGTTGAAGATAATTCCCCGGAATCGATTTTGTATTCCAAATCCGCAAACCCGTTTCCTAAATTGCTTATCGGCAAATGCCCGCCTTTGATTAAGACATTTTTCGCGCCCTGCGACTGCATTATTTTGGCGGCATTGCGAATATCCTTGACCGTTTCGATCTTGATCTGCGCGATCCGTTCGGCTTCGGGAATGTTCGGCGTGATAACAATCGAAAGCGGAAAGAGTTTTTCGATCAAGCTCTTTAACGCGTCGTCCGAAATCAGATCAAAACCCGAGGTCGAACGCACGACCGGATCGACGACAAAGTTTTTGAGATTATTTTCAGCGACGATTCGCGCCACTTCTTCGATGATCTCGCGCGTCGGCAGCATTCCGGTCTTGACGGCGGCAATCTCAAAATCGGCAATGATCGGCAAAACCTGCGCGCGCACCGTTTCGGCGCTTTGATGCGCCGCGCCGAAAACGCCCTGCGTATTCTGAAACGTGAGCGAAGCGATCGCGGCGGTCGCAAAACAACCGAACGCTGAAAAGGTCTTGATGTCGGCAATTATCCCGGCGCCGCCCGATGGGTCAACGCCGGCGATCGTCAGGCAAACGGGCTGTTTCGGCGCGTTAATTTTCTTCTTCACGCGGCACAAAATCTTCGAGCGTCATCAGCGAACCATTGACCGGAAGCTTGCAAACGACGGACGCGACGTCTTTTTCGCCGTTTTTAATATCGACCGAGGCACTGCGCACCGGCGGTTTTTCTTCGGAATTATCGTCGTCGTGAATTTCGTAAACAAAGCCGCCGTTTTCAAATTTGAGCGTCAGCATCGTCACGAGCGGGCGCGTGTAGCGCGAATATTTGAAGGATTTTTGCGAATCGGCGCGCGCCGTCGGGAATTCGAGTTCGACCTTGCCCAACACGCCGAAACGATACTGCACATAACCCGCATCTTCCGCCAGATCTTTTGAGGCACAAACCGAAGCGATCTTATTTTTAGTCGTCGCGCAGCTCCAAACGGTTTGCTCGTTTGCCGCGCACAGTGATTTTGATTCCAAAACGGTCGCGTTGCTTTGTTTCTGCGCCGTAATTTTTTCGGGTC
>JBBQOA010000270.1:0-6323 GCA_038330465.1 Pyrinomonadales bacterium | reverse complement strand
ATATGTTCTCGAAAGAACACGGATTTTTCGGCGGACACGGGATCGTCGGCGGGCAGATCGGCGTCGGGACGGGAATGGCATTCGCGCAGAAATATAAAGGCACCGACAATGTGACGCTCTGCTTTTTCGGCGAAGCGGCGGTCAATCAGGGAATCTTTCACGAATCGCTGAATATGGCACAATTATGGAAACTGCCCTGCATTTACATCTGCGAAAACAACAAATACGGGATGGGAACTTCGCAGGCGCGGGCAATGAGCACCTCGGATATCGCCAGTAAAGCCGAGGGTTACAATATGGCGGGTGAATTTGTTGACGGAATGGACGTGATGGCGGTACGTGAAGCGACCTTAAGAGCGGTCGAACGCGCTCGGAAAGACGGCTCGCCGACACTGCTCGAAATCCGCGCCTATCGTTATATGGGACATTCAATGAGCGATCCGGGCAAATACCGGACGTCCGAAGAGATCAAAAAATATCAGGAACGCGACCCGATTCTTTTGTTTCAGGAATCTTTAAAGGAAGCAAAGGTTTTCACCGACAAGGATTTTGAAGAATTCACGGCAAAGGCGACTGCCGAAGTTGACGCGGCGGTCAAATTCGCTGACGAAAGTCCGTTTCCCGATGAAAGCGCTTTATTTACAGATATTTACGCTGACTAGTTTAATTTTAACGCAAAGCGGCAAAGGCGCTCAGGCGCAAAATTTGTTTTCAATATTTCCTTTGCGTTTTGGCAACTTTGCGCCTTTGTGTAAAGTTTCATTGACAATATTATGGCAGAAATGACAATCCGCGACGCGCTCAATGCGGCGCTGCGCGAAGAAATTTTACGAGACGAAAATGTCTTTATCATGGGCGAAGAGGTCGCCGAATATGACGGTGCGTATAAAGTGACGCGCGGTCTTTGGAAAGAATTCGGCGACAAGCGCGTCGTTGACACGCCGATCACCGAGCTCGGTTTCGCGGCGGTCGGCGTCGGCGCGGCGATGGCTGGCTTGCGTCCGGTCGTCGAATTTATGACATGGAATTTCTCGATCCTCGCGGCTGATCAGATCATCAATCACGCGGCGAAGATGTATTATATGTCGGGCGGACAATTCAACGTGCCGATCGTTTTTCGCGGTCCGAACGGTTCCGCCTATCAGGTTTCATCGCAGCACTCGCAGGCGTTCGAAGCCTTTTATGCCAACTTTCCGGGCTTAAAGGTCGTTATGCCGTCAACCGCGGCGGACGCGAAAGGCTTGCTTAAATCAGCGATCCGCGACAATAATCCGGTGCTTTTTCTCGAACAGGAAACGATGTATGGCTTAAAGGGCGAAGTCTCGGAAGATCCCGACTTTACGATTCCTTTGGGTTTGGCGGATGTCAAACGCGAAGGCTCGGACTGCACGATCGTCGCGCGTTCGTTCACCGTTCCGCAGGCTTTGAAAGCGGCGGAAATTATGCAGAGCGAATTCGACGTTTCGGTCGAGGTCGTTGATCCGCGGACGATCAAACCGCTCGACATCGAGACGATCGTCGCCTCAGTCAAAAAGACGAACCGGCTCGTCATCGCCGAAGAATCACACGCTTTTGCATCGGTCGGCGCGGAAATTTCGCATCAGGTGATGGAATTTGCCTTTGATTATCTCGACGCGCCGATCAAACGCATTTCGACCGTCGAAGCGCCGATGCCGTATGCGCGAAACTTGGAAATCGCCGCACTGCCGAGCGTCGAAAAGATCGTTGCGGCGATCAAAGAAGTTTGTTATTTGTAAAGAATATGAAACGCGTGAGAGTTTTTATTTTGATGGTTTCGGTCATCCTGTTTTGCAGTTTGCCCTTTTTTGCGCAAACGACAAAGCTGACCGCGCGGCAAACAAAAACTCTCAACCGTAAACTTTCGGTCACTGTCCGCAATTTTTTGCAAACCGCCGACAGTTTTGAAATTTGGACGGATACAATCAGAGAAAGCGCCGACGAAAAGCCGGTTTACCGACCGAATAAAAAGCTTGTCGTCAAAAACAAGACGACTCGGTTAAAGGTTTTGAATTCCTTTTACCGTGATCTCGCGACCGGCGGAAATGGCGCGGCGTGTTTTTATCCGAATCACAGCATCGTTGCCCGCAAAGGTAAAATGTTTGTTAAATTAACTATTTGCTACACCTGCGGCGAATTTCAGGCGACGGGTTCGTTTGGCGAATGGAACGCGGGAATTTCGACGCTCGACCCGATCTTGTCGGAATTATTGATCGACAGTTTGATTGAAAAATACGGCGTCGCGATGAAGCTCGAAAATTAAAAATGGCTATTATTTATTTGATCGTCCCGGGCGTCACAAATTCGAGTCCGGGGCATTGGCAAAGTCTCTGGGAAAAAGAATTCACCGCCAAGTTTCGGCGAATCGAACAAACCGAATGGGACGCGCCGGTCTGCGATGATTGGACTGCTGCGATCGAAACCGAGGTTCAAAAAGAGACGCCCGCCCGCGTCGTGCTCGTCGCGCATAGTCTCGGCTGCACGGCGGTCGTGCAATGGGCGAAAAGGTTCGGAACGCACATTTCGGGTGCGTTGCTCGTCGCGCCGAGCGATTGCGAAGCCGCGACCTATACTTTTGACACCAAAGGTTTTGCACCGATCCCGCTTTTGAAATTACCGTTTCCGAGTCTGGTTGTCGCAAGCACCGACGACGAATATGTTTCACTTGCAAGAGCCGCAGAGTTTGCCGCCGCGTGGGGCAGCGAACTGGTCAATATCGGGGCGAAAGGTCATATCAATCTGGACGCGGGCTACGGCGAATGGGCGGAAGGGTTGGAGATTTTGAAAAAATTGGATCAAAGAAATTGACTAATGAACAAAAAAGACCTAAAGCGCGAATACCTTGAAACACGGCGTCCGATCGGTGTCTTTCAGATCCGCAATACGGTTAGTGGAAAGGTTTTTGTCGGCTCGTCAATAAATCTTGAGGGAATTTTCAATCGTTCTGAATTTGAATTAAAAGCGGGCGGTCACCGCAACCGATCTTTGCAGGCTGATTGGAATAAGGTCGGAGCGGAAAATTTTGTGTTCGAGATTTTGGAAGAAGTTTTTCCGCGTGATAACCCTGATTACGATTATGCGGCTGATTTGGAAGTGTTGGAAGATCTATGGCTTGAAAAACTTGAGCCTTACGGCGAAAAAGGCTACAACGAGCGCAAGAAAACGCGCGAAGAACGATTGCGGATGATTGCCGCAAACAGAAAATTGTAAAAACATTATGGCGAATAAAATTTTAATGCCCAAGCTTTCTCCGACAATGGAGGAAGGACAAATTTCAAGATGGCTCAAAGCCGAAGGCGACGCGATCGAAGCGAATGAAACGATCGCCGAAGTCGATACCGACAAAGCGACGATGGAAATGACCTCGCTCGAAGACGGAGTTTTGCTCAAAATTCTCGTTCCGGCGGGCAATAACGCAAAACTCAATCAAACGATCGGCATTATCGGCAAAGCCGGCGAAGATTTCGCCGCGCTTTTGGATGAAGCGGCGACCACAAACGGCGCAAGTTCTGTCCCGAGTTCTGAGTCCAAAGCCCTAAGTCCCGACGCAGTTCCGAAAGCCGAAGCGGCAGTTGAAACCAAGGTCGAAACGCCCGCGCCGAAGGAAGAAATCAAAGACCAAAAACCAAAAACCGAAACTCAACCGACCAATGGACGTCTGATCGTTTCGCCGATCGCCGCACGAATGGCGGCGGAGAATGCGATTGATTTGAAATCGATAACGGGTTCAGGTCCGCAGGGTCGCATTATCAAACGCGATATCGAAGCGGCGATGGCGGAAGTCCAAAGTCCAGAGTCCAAAGTCCAGAGTCAGCAAACCGCGCCGTCGTTCGCACAAACTGCGGAAGTTCAAGGCGCCTCGGCTTTTCGCGAAGAAAACACTTCAAAGATGCGCCGGATCATTGCGAGCCGGCTTGCCGAATCGATCGGACCGATCCCGACGTTTTATTTGACGGTTGAGATCGAGATGGACAACGCGCTCGAATTTCGCAAACAGATCAACGCCGCGCTCAAAGACGACGAAAAAGTTTCCGTCAACGATGTCATCATCAAAACGGCGGCAATAGCTTCGATCAAACATCCGTGGGTCAATGCCTCGTATCGCGACGAAAGGGTGCGTTTCTATGAAGACGCCGACGTCGGCGTCGCGGTCGCAATCGAAGACGGTTTGATCACGCCCGTCATTCGCGCGGCGAACAAAAAAGGCATCGCCCAAATTGCGCGTGAAGTTAAAGAATTGGCAGCGCGCGCCCGCGACAAAAAACTTCAACCCGAAGAATATACGGGCGCGACGTTTTCAATTTCAAACCTCGGAATGTTCGGCATCAAAGAGTTCACGGCGATCATCAACCCGCCCGAAGCGGCGATCTTCGCGATCGGCAGCGCCGCCCCGACCGCCGTTGTCCGCAGCGGCGAAATCGTCATCCGGCAAATGATGAGCGTCACAATGAGCTGCGACCACCGCGTCATCGACGGCGCAACCGGCGC
Organism: Pyrinomonadales bacterium; assembly: GCA_038330465.1. Lineage (GTDB taxonomy): Bacteria > Acidobacteriota > Blastocatellia > Pyrinomonadales > Pyrinomonadaceae > JAFDVJ01. Next base: position 1,817 of record JBBQOA010000270.1, on the reverse strand, counting down.
GCGCTTTTTACAAACATTCAAACAAATGCTCGAAAACCCGATCCTGATGCTGATGTAGTCGCAGTTTATCGAAAAAATAAAAGGGCGAAAGATCATTTTATTAGTATCTTTCGCCCTTTAGTACTATTATTTTCGAACGCGTTTCAGGATCAAATGAACCGGAAATTTGTTAGCAATAGGCATTGCGCCCGATGGACGAAGCACTTTTAAAACCCGAAAGATCATACGCGCCGCACATCGCACTTTTTATGGTGCAGGTCTTTTTCGGGACGGCGACCGTTTTGGGAAAATTCGCGCTGCTCGCGTTTCCGCCGTTCGCGCTGGTCGGTTTTCGGATCGGCGGCGCGGCGTTCGCTTTTTATTCGCTCCAAAGATTTCGCGGAAATTTGAGGCTCGACAACCGCCGCGATTACTGGCAATTCGCGCTTTTCGCGCTGATCGGCGTGTCGCTCAATCAACTGCTTTTTTTTAAGGGTTTGTCGCTGACGACCGCTGTCAATACCGCGCTCATCTCGGTCACGATCCCGATCTTTACGATTCTCGCGAGCGTCATTATCGGCATCGATTTTCTGACACGGCGCAAGGTTTTCGGGATCGTTGTCGCGGCGTTCGGCGTTATTTATTTGATCAATCCGACCAGAGCGAGTTTCGGTTCGGAAACGACGCAGGGCGACATCCTGATCGTGCTCAACAGTTTGTGCTACGCGATCTATCTGGCGATCTCGCGGCGGCTGATCGCGCATTACGGCGCACTTAAATCGATCGCGTGGCTCTTTATGTTTGCGAGTCTGATCAATGTTCCGGTCGGGCTGGTTTCGCTCCGGTCGGTCGAGCTCGCGGAAGTTTCGTGGGATTCGTGGGCGTTCGTCGCGGGGCTCGTCATTTTTCCGACGATCATGGCTTATTTTTGGAACGCGTGGGCGCTCGCGCGGGTCGAACCTTCGATCGTCGCGGTTTATATCTATCTGCAGCCGCTGATGGGTTTTCTGGCGGCGGTCTTTTTTCTCGGCGAACATTTCAGCCTGCGGCTTTTGATCTCGGCAACACTGGTTTTCGCGGGCGTTTTTCTGGTCACGCGAAAGAGATCTAAAGCCAAGACGCAAGGGCGCCAAGACGCTGAGTTTTTGAATTTTCAGAGCCCACTGCGCCGACGGGACGGGTTTTGGCTGAATAGTTTATTCTCATGAAACTTAAACCGCCCGCTTGCGGCAGGCGGTTCTGACCAATTGAAAAATCTTTGCTCCCTTGCATCTTTGCGTCTTGGCGTTAAACAATCCGCCCGCCAATCATCGAAAACGTCGCGTTTCCCTTTTCGTCAAGGGCGACCAGATCGGCGCGTTTGCCGACCTCGATCGTTCCGCGCGAACTTTCCAAGCCAAGTAATTTGGCAGGGTTTGCACTTGCCATTTTTGAAACCTGCACCGCCGAAACGCCGAGCGAAAGATACATTTTGACGGCATCGAGCAAAGTGATGACGCTGCCCGCGATGCTCCCGCGTTCGTTCTCAGTTCTGCCTTCGCGGACGGAAATATGTTCGCCCCACAAATGAAAATCGCCGTCGCCAAGCCCCGTCGGCGCGACCGAATCGCTGACGAGCAATAATTTATCGAGCGGTTTGTTCTTTGCCGCAAACTCAAGCATACGCGGCGCGACGTGGATGCCGTCGGCGATGATCTCGCAAGAGATTTCGTCTTTTGTGAGCGCCCAACCGGCGACGCCGATTGCGCGGTGATGAACGCCCGTCATCGCGTTAAAAAGATGCGTGACGTGCCGCGCACCGGCTTCAAAGGCTTTCTCTAAAGTTTGAAAATCAGCCC
>JBBQOA010000269.1:0-6337 GCA_038330465.1 Pyrinomonadales bacterium | reverse complement strand
TCGCTGAAAGAGCGAAGAAAAGAGACCTGATTTTCATAAAATTTTACGGAAAGATAAATTCTGAACTGCTTTTGAATTGTTTTAACGGAAAGATATCGAAAAAGGTTTCAGATTGCAAATAAAATTTTGATATTTGGATTTTAAGCTTTAACATACATTCTATGAGCGCAATTATTCTTTTCGACGGTGTTTGTAATTTCTGCAACGGTTCGGTCAATTTTATTATCGAACACGACAAAAAAAATTACTTTAAGTTCACACCCTTGCAATCGGATGTCGGGCAGGAATATGTTAAAAAGTTCGCATTAAACGAGATCGATTCGGTAATTTTGGTCGAAGACGACAAGGCTTACGCGCATTCGACCGCCGCGCTCAAGATCGCCAAAAGATTGGGCGGAATTTTATCGATTGCGTATGTTTTTATCATCATTCCGCGACCGATCCGCGATTTTTTCTACAAATCATTCGCCAAAAACCGCTACCGGCTTTTCGGAAAAAAAGACGCCTGTATGATCCCGACACCCGAAATCCGCGCGAAATTTTTGTAAACTGTCAATCGATTTTGATTGTCGATTGACGACCAAAACATATGAAAGCTATCTGGAACAACGAAATCATCGCCGAATCTGACGAAACGGTTGTCGTCGAAGGAAATCATTATTTCCCCGCGAATTCGATCAACAAAGAATTTTTCGCGCCGTCGGAAACGCACACGGTGTGCGGTTGGAAAGGCACGGCAAGCTATTACGATGTCGTCGTCAATGGCGCAACCAACAAAGACGCAGCGTGGTTTTATCCGAGTGCGATGCCCGACGCTAAAGAGATCGAAAACTATGTCGCTTTCTGGAAAAGCGTTAAAGTTGTCGAATAAAAACAAAGTTAAATTTTAGCCGCGGATATACGCAGATTTCGCGAATTAAAAAATATTCTGAAAAATCTCACTTATCCGCGTTATCCGCGTATATCCGCGGCTAAATATTTCGTGATAAAATTTCAAAATGAACAATTTTTCCCTTGCGACGCTCGAATATGAAAAAATGCTCGCGCTCGTCGCGCATCACGCGCAGACGCCGATGGGCGAAAATCGGTTTGCCGATCTGCGTCCGTTCGTCAGCCGCCGCGAGCTCGAAAAAGAACTCAAAGCAATCTCCGAAACGATTCTGCTGAATGAAGAAAAACAAGTTTCGTGGTCGTTCAGCGGATTAGAAGATCCGTCGGACGCGGTCGCGATCTTGCGAATAAAGGGCGCAACGCTTGAACCGACGCGGATGCTCGAAGTTTCGCGGGTTTGCAATCAGGCATTATTCGCGCGTTCGGCAATTTCACCCGAAAAAGAATTTGCGCCCGTTTTATGGCAGACGGTCGAAAGCATCCCGCCGACGCTTTTTGCGGCGATCGACCGGATCAATAAAAAATTATTGCCGTCGGGCGAGATCGACGATTCGGCGTCGCCCGAGCTTGCCAGATTACGACGCGAAATCAATCAACAGCGCGGACGACTTCAAAAATCATTGGAATCGACAATGCGCGCGGCGGGCGAAGCGATTCAGGACGCGATCGTGACCGTTCGCAACGACCGCTATGTGATTCCCGTCAAAGCCGATTTTCGCGGGCGTCTGCAGGGCGTCGCGCACGGGTTTTCGTCGTCGGGCGCGACCGTTTTCGTCGAACCGCTCGAAGCGATCGAAGCCAATAATGAACTCCAAAATCTGAAAGGCAAGGAAGAACGCGAAATCGCGCGGATCATTTTTCAATTAACGGAAGATCTGCGCGAACAGCTGCCGGCAATCGAAACCGCGGTCGCGGCGGTCGCCGAACTCGATTTTATCAAGGCAAAGGTCGAATTTGCCCGCAAGTTCAAAGCGATCGTGCCGCAGATTTCAGACGACGAAACATTAGATTTAATTGACGCAAGACATCCGCTTTTAGAAGAAAATCTTCGAAATGCAAAGTCAGAACCGTCTGCGGTAGCGGGCGGTTTAACTTTCAAGAGAAATGTCGACGCAAATGCAGTAAAACCATCCGCTACCGCAGATGGTTCTGACAAGAAAATCGTCCCCGTCAGCTTTAAGCTGACCCGCGAAAATGCGGTGATGATCATTTCGGGCGCGAACGCGGGCGGCAAAACGGTCGTTATGAAAACCGCCGGACTGCTTGGTTTGATGGCGGTTTCGGGTTTGCCCGTCCCGGCGAAAGATGCGCAGATTCCTTTTTATAGATCGATCCTCGCAGACATCGGCGACCATCAATCGCTGGCGGCGAATCTTTCAACATTTTCGTCGCATATCTCGAACATCGCCGGAATGATGAAAGATTGCAGCGCGCCGTCGCTGGTTTTACTGGACGAAGTCGGCACCGGAACAGATCCGGACGAAGGTTCGGCTTTGGGCGTCGCGATCGTTGATTATTTCCGCCGAAACTGCGGCGCGCAGGTGATCGCTTCGACGCATTATCGCGGACTGAAAATTTACGCGGCAAATGATGAGAACGTCATCAATGCATCGGTCGAATTTAACGAAAAGACCTTGCAGCCGACGTATCGTTTATTAGTTGGCTTGGCGGGCGCGTCGAGCGGCATCGAGATCGCGCGCAGGTTTGGGATTCGCGACGACGTGATCGAAACGGCGCGGAAAAATCTCGACATTTCCGCCCGCGAAGCCGAAAATTATCTGCATAAATTATCAAACGAAACGCGCCTTGCGACCGATCTGCGCATTGCGCTCGAAGAAGAACGCGAGGCGACGGCGACCAAATATGCGCGGCTCGACATCGAAGCGCGCAAAAAAGAGAAGGAACGCCAGCGCGAGTTCGAACGCGAATTAGCGAACACGATCGACGAATTCGAACGCCAGTCGAAAGCCTTTTTAAGCACGATCGAAGACAAAGCCTTAAAAAACAAACTCGACAAAGAACGCCTCGCGCGCAAAGCCGAACTCAACCGCGCCGTGTTGTCAAAAGTTCAGAATCCAAAGTCCAAAATCGGCAACACCCTGTCAGAACCGTCTGCGGTAGCGGGCGGTTTAATTCCGCATTCGAACCAACCGATCGCCGTCGGCTCAAAAGTTCTCACGTCCTTCGGCAATATCGGCACCGTCGAAAAGATCGACAAGGAAACGGCGGAAATAATGGTCGGGGCAATGCGGTTCCGTGAAAAACTGGCGAATCTGCAAGCCGTTGACGCGCAAACCGTCGCCGCCAACACGCCGAAACCGCAGACACGCGGCGAAAAGTTGCAAAGTCAGGCAAAGGATACAAATCTGCGGCTCGACACCGCCGACCTCAACGCCGAATTAAACCTGATCGGGCACACAACTGCGGACGCCGAATACGAGATCGATCGATTCCTTGACGAAGCCTACCTCGCCGCACTTCCAACCGTGCGAATTATTCACGGCTTCGGCACCGGCGCGCTCAAGAATTTCGTCCATCATTTCCTGAAAGGTCATCCGCACGTCGCCAAGTTTTCATTCGCCCCGCAAGATCAGGGCGGAAACGGTGCTACAATTGCGGAATTGAAACAGTAAAGGAGAGTTTATGAGATGGCAACAATTCTTGCTTTTATTCGTTGTTTTATTTTCACTGCAAATTTGTTTCGGGCAGGAAAAACCGAAAGCCGAATTGTATGCTGAATTTATAAATATGCCCTGCGATGAATTAAAGGGGCATATTGACGGCTTTTTCCTTCAGTTGGGCAACAATCCGAATTTTAAAGGTCAGATCATTATTTACGGCGAGCCAAACAATCAATTAGGAAATTACCATTATCAAAGCCTGATCAAAGATATAATTGACAGCCGACTTTACAACCCCCGCCGCGTTACGTTTGTCCACGCCAGAAGTGAAAAAGAACTGCGCGTTCAATTTTGGCTGATTCCGCCGGAAGCGGAAAAAATCTTATCCGATGAGGAAAACTGGGATTATGTTTTACCCGCCGCAAACAAGCCGTTCATTTTCGATTATCAGGATGATTACCCGGAGAGAGATTGTCCGACAAAAATAGATTCCGCGCTTTATGCCAAACTGTTGCTGAACAATCCGAATTTTCGCGGACATATCGTCATTCGTCAAATATCGGTCGCTGGTTTTAATAAAGTAAGAAAAGAACTGTCAAATGAATTATTTCAAATCAACAAAACACCGCCGGATAAAATAAAATTCTTTTATGCGAAACCCGACAGATATACGGCTGTCGAATATTGGCTGATACCCTTGAAAAAAAAATAAATGCTCTACGACCAATATTTTATTGATGATTTGAAGAATCGCGCTGACCTTGTGCGGATTGTGGAGATGCACGTTCCCTTAAAGAAAAAAGGCGCGAATTTTTGGGGGAATTGCCCGTTTCACGGCGAAAAGACGGCGTCGTTTTCGGTCAGTCCACAGAAGGGTTTTTACAAATGTTTTGGGTGCGGAAAAGGCGGGTCGGCTTACAATTTCGTGATGGAAATCGAGGGTTTGTCGTTTCCCGAAGCGATCCGGAGAGTTGCGGAAATTTCGGGCGTGCCGCTGCCCGAACCCATAGACGACGCCAATTACGAACGCAACAAACAGCGTAAAAAAGAGCGCAAGGCGATTGCCGATCACGTCATCGAGCTAAACCGTTACGCGCTCGAATTCTGGGAGCATCATCTTCAGGAAAACAACGCACACGCGCAAAGTGCGCGTGAATACTTGGAAAAACGCGAGATCTCGGGCGAGATCGTCAAACAATTTCACATCGGTTACGCGCCCGACAGTTGGGACGCGCTGATGTCGCTTTTGAAAGAAAAAGGCGCGGACGAGCAATTGATCGAAGCGAGCGGTCTGGTTTCGGTCAATGAAGAGAAAAAGCGCGTCTATGATCGTTTTCGCGGGCGGATCATGTTTCCCGTTTTAAATATCGACGGCGCGCCGGTCGCGTTCGGCGCGCGGATTCTTGCGACGGGCGAGCCGAAATACTTGAATTCGCCCGAAACGCCCGCCTATATCAAGGGCGAACATCTTTACGGATTTTTTCATTCGAAGGAAGAGATCCGCAAGAAAAAATACGCGATTCTGGTTGAAGGTTATTTGGATCTGATCGCGCTTTACCAATTCGGGATCACAAATTGCGTGGCGAGTCTCGGAACGGCTTTTACCGAACAGCAATCAAAGTTGCTCGGCAGGTTTGCGAAGAAAGTCGTTGTCAATTATGATGGAGACAAGGCAGGTGTCAAAGCGGCAAGACGGGCTATTGAAATCCTTCTGGCAGACGATTTTGAAATCAAAATTTTGGTATTACCAAACGGGCAAGACCCGGATGATTTCATTCGCGCCAACGGATTCGCAAGCTATAAAAAACAACACGAAACCAACGCGACTACCTATCTCCAATTCGTTCTAGAAACTGCTGTTCAGGAACGCAATCTGTCGGTGCCGAAGCAAAAAGCCGAGGCGATCGAAGATGTGTTACCTGTTATTTCGATTGTTCGGAACCCGATTCAGAAACGTGACAGTTTTGATCAGGCAATGAATGCGCTCCGCGTCGATGACGCGATGCTCAAGCGCGATTTATGGAAATCGGTCAAACTCGGTTCCCGCATCGAACACGATATGGTTCGGCAGCAGGTTGCCCGTGCCACTCAGGCGAAAATGACGGTTGCCGAAGCCCGTCTGCTTGAGCTGCTGATCTACGACAACGAATTGCGAGAAATAATTTTGCCCCAACTTGAGGAAACCGATTATGACGCGCTCGCGACGGCAAGCGTTTTTCGCGCCGTTCTCGTATTGCAAAAAGCAAGTGCGGAAATTACACTAGAGAGTTTGCTCGAACTCGTTGAAGACGACGAAGCGGCAAGTGATTTTGTTCCCGTGCTGATGATGAGCGAACCGCCGCGCGAACCGGGCGACGCGATCGACGAAGTTTTACATAATGCCGAAAGCTGTGTTTTTACCTTGCGTTCGATGGCAATTTCGAATCGCATTCTGGAAATTAGCCAGGAACTGATCTTGGCGGAACAGAGCGGCAACGGCGAATTGCTCGGGCGACTCGTGACGGAACAGATCGGACTAGCGCGTTTGAAACGCGATTTACAGAACCGTGTAAACGAGGCATAAGCGCTCGATCGGCTCGCGATGACAGATGACAAATTTCAGATTACAGAGAATTTGTTTGTCATTGGTCGGACGCAATTGGCAATTATAAATGTTTCGTAACCGACAGATTTGTAATATGAAATGGCGTTGTTGCATAAATAGGTCGCGGAAACGATGAAATGGTAAGATTTTTCTACCATGAAAAAAAAAGCCACCTATCGAATCCGCAACTGGAAAGATTATAACCGAAGTTTACGACTGCGCGGAAGTCTGACGTTTTGGG
>JBBQOA010000268.1:0-6377 GCA_038330465.1 Pyrinomonadales bacterium | reverse complement strand
CGTCGAGGGCTTCTTTTTCTTTGCCGTCGGCTTCGAGAGCTTTGCCCAAACGCCATTCGCTTGCCCGCCACCAAGTACTGTTGTCAGGCAGCACGCTGAGCGCGCGTTTGAGCCGGACAACCGATTGATCCGCATTATTTTGCTGATAATAGGTCCAGCCGGCAATGTCTTCGATGCGTCCGCGCAAAATTGCCGAGAGCGTGCGGCGCGGAATTTCGGGCACGACGATCACGAGATTTTGTTTCAGCGCATATTGGCGGCTGTCGTAAATTTCGTCTGCCAAAACCGCCGCCGAAGGATTCGCGACATCGAGCGCCGAATCAACGCCACCGATCGCCGATTGCATCAGTTCCAAAACTGTCGGGAGCGCCGTTTTTTTCTGCAAAAGCCGGCTCGCGGCAAAAATCTGCCGATGAAGGCGCATATTGTCGGCGCCTTTCGCGAAATCGTCCGCCGCGAGTGCGATCTCCGTTTCGGTCGCGTCCGGCGCGTCGAGTTTTTGCTGAAATTCAAGCAGCGATTTTAATTGATTCGTATTATCGGCGGAATCGGCGGCTTTGAATTCGAAAAGATCGATTCGTCGTTCGAGCGAAAGCAGTTCGGTAAAACTGTCCGCGTCCGCCAAAATGCGGTTGCCGATATAGGTTTCGATCCTGCCTTCTTTATTGACGACAAAGTTTTTCTTCAGGGTTTCGGCGGCTTCGCGGTAAAGTCCGGCGGCAAGCCGCGTTGAGGCAAGTTCGTAATCGATCGTCGGGAAATCGCCGAATTGTCGGGCGGCAAGCAGGATCTTTTCGGCTTCGAGCGGTTTGCCCTGCGCCGACAGTGCGCGCGCCTGCGCAATATACGCCCACACAAAACTGCGGTCAACGGCAATCGCTTTTTGCGACAGTTCGATCGCCCGTTCGTTCAAACCGTGCGCCGCATACCAATAAGCCGCGCCGGTCAGAAGTTTGAAATTTTCGGGCACGGCGTCGAGCGATTTTTTTAATTCGGCTTCGGCTTCCGGTCGTTTGTCGGTGTCGAAAAGCGCGAGCGTCAAACCGGTCTGCGCGGCAACGTCGGCGGGATCTTTTGCCAATATCTCGCGGTAAATTACGACGGCTTCATCGCTTTTTCCGAGCGCGCGTTTCATTTCGGCGAGACTTTGCCGGTTGGCAACCAATTTGGTTTCGAGTTCCTTTATTTCACGATCAAGCGCGGCGGCTTCATCTTCTTTTCCGAGCTCGCGGTTCGTTTCCGCAAGCTTTTGCTTATTGACAACCGCTTCGCTGCCGAGTTCTAAAGATTTCGCGTAGGCGTTTGCCGCGTCTTCGAGCCGGAAATTAAGGCGATTGGCGATCGCGAGAACAAGGTAGGATTCCGCCGAATCGGGCGCGAGTTCGACCGATTTTTGGGCAAGCCGGATCGCTTCGGTGCCGTATTTGACGTTGATATAAAATTTTGACAGGTCGAGGATCTGCGCGGCATTCGCGCCGACCTTTTCCTCGATCATTTTGGCGACATCGAACGCCGCGCCGCGCTGACCGAGCGAATCGAGGTTGATCGGAAAGCCCAAAATGACTTGTTTGAAAAGATTGTCGTCAACGGGCGTCGGCGCTTCCACGACGGCGAGCTTGAAAAGATCGATGCCGGCTTGGGTTTCGCCGGCGCGCAATTTTTCATCGCCGAGCTGGGCGCGGGCGCTGACAATAAGCCCGTGCGCGCGCGGAATTTCGGTTGAATCGGGAAAGTTTTGGATAAAGGTTTGGAGCGCCGCGATCCTTTCCGCATGGTCAGAAATGGCTTTGGCTTTGTCAAACTCTTCCGTTTCGGTGCCGATTTTGGGGACGACGGTTTTGGTCGGTTTCGGAGTTTTTTTCGGAATCGATTTCGGGGTTTGTCCGAAAATTGTGATCGAAAATATAATCAGAAAAAAAATAATTGCTAAATTTTTCATAACGCCTTGTAATAAATTGATCTTAGACCGTAAATCGTGAATCGTAAAATATGAGTGAATAGTCACGTATATATATATATAATGGCTCGCGGGTTGATATTGTTGATTGCCTGTAAAAAATTTCGACTGACGATTCACGATTCACGAACAAAGATCAACATTTTCTCAAAATAATAACACGAAATTGCAAATATCCGCGTGCGGTTTTATGCTTCAAGCTATGAACGAACTCGACGAAGTTTGGGAACAGATGCTTGCCGAAGCCGCCAAAAATCCGCAATCGATGCGGCGCGACGGGCTTGCCGAATTCATCGCGGTCAAATCCGCCAACGATGCCTTGCGCGAAACGAGCATTAGATGGCTGTTCGAGACGATGCAGGAAATTGCCGAACACGCCAACCGCAAAAACGCCGGAATTACGGTCGAAAAGGTCGATAATCATCGTTTTTCTTCCGCCAATACGAGTTTCGTCGGTTCGCTGCTGCGTTTTCGTCAAGGAGTGAGATGTCTGACGGTCGAAGCGGGTTGGACGCGGACGCCGGGCGATGGTTTTATGCGCGGCAATGCGCTCGCCGTCGCGCGTCTTTCGCATTTCGGAATTGCGAGGTCAAATGCCGAACTTCATCTGATCAAATTTGAAGATCGCCCGCGCTGGTTCACGGTCGGCGAAGATCGGCTGCGAATCTCGTTCGAATTAAAGGATTTGATCGATCATTTTCAGATTTTTCTCGGGATCGGGTAGTTCATAGTTCATGGTGCTTAGTGCTTAGTTTCGGATTGAAAACTATGAACTATCAACTTTCAACTATGAACTTTCCAATAACCCGTTACACATTTTGAAAATTGTCGTGTAAAATAATCTTAATTTAATATTAAATATTGATTTAAAGGGGATTTTTTAATAAACGTGAAAGTAGAACTTGAAAAGTTAGTAAATTTACAAATTACCGATACCAAAATCAGAAGATTAAAAAAGGCGATCGAAACGGCAGACGAGAGGCGTGCAAGTATTGAACAAGAGTTCGAAGAGCACGCCTCTTCTATTCGCGAGATCCAGGCAAACCGCGACGCTTTGCGCGAAGAACGCGCCGAATTTGAAAAACAAATTGCCGAGAACAAAACCTATCTCGAACGCGCCGACCGCAACTTGAAACACTCGCAAAACCAAAAGGAATACGAAACTGCGATGCGCGAAACCGATGCGCTTCAAAAGCAGATCGGCACATTTGAAACGCAGGCGCTCGAAAAAATGACGGCGATCGAAGAACTCGAAAAAGTTCTCGAAGAACGCGCCGAAGAGATCAACGGTTTGGAATCGAAACGCGATGCGGCACTTGCGGTCTTTGACAAAGAAATCGCCAAAGCCAAAAAGGAATTCGACAGTGAAACCGTCAAACGCGAAAAGGTTTTCGTGACCTTGCCGAAAAATCTCGCGTCGGTTTACGACCGTTTTGCCCAGCGCAGCCGCGACGGCATAGCGGTCGCCGAAGTCATTAACGGTTCGTGCAGCGCGTGTCATATTGCCCTGCGCCCGCATATTCAAATGGAAGTCCGCCGCGGCGACAAGATCATCACCTGCGAAAGCTGTTCGCGGATTCTCTACATTCTCCCGAAAGACAAAGAATCCGAAGCGACCGCTAATTAATTCGATTTCAAACGACAAACCAACGAGGACGACAGCATTTGCGGTCGTCCTTTCTTTATTGCCGAAAAATTTTATTGAAATCCGGCGGCGAAAATGTTCTGATATTTGACGGGAGTTGTTTATTACGGGATGAAAAAATATTTCTTTTTGCCGTTGATCGTTTTGATGACTGTTTCGACGGCGTTGGCGCAGGCGAAAACCAACGAGGCGTTGGCGCGACAGATCAAAGACTTGAAAGCCGATAAAAATATTACTTTGACCTATGACGCGGCGTCGGATATGTCGAAAATAATGGTGCGCGGCGACGATTTCGGGCGTGAACAGGACAAACGCGCGGGCGTTGACGCGATGAATTTCGGGATGGCTTTTTTCTATCAGGGAAAGACGCTCGGCGCGGCGCCCGACACGATAAATTTTACTTTTTGGGTCTTGAATTCGAAACCGAAATTTACCGCCGCGCACGCGTGGACGTTGACGATCGGCGATGAAACACTCGATCTCGGCACGGCGCGCTACGCCGCTAAACCGAACGAGAATATGGAATATCTGAACTTTAAGATCACGCGCGAAAATTTCGAAAAGATCGCGCGGGCTGCGGAAGTTAAGATGAAGATCGGCGCCGCGGAACTTCAATTCACACCTCAACAACTGCGGACATTTGCCAACCTGCTGAAAATCGTTGAATAACTGATAACGGATAATGGATAATGGATAATTAAATCAAAATATTATCCGTTATCCGTTATCCATTATCAGTTATTTCGTCCATTCGTCGGCGATGTGAATGTCAACTTTGACGGGAACTTTGCGGACGTATTCTTCGCCGGCGGCGCACATTGCTTTTTCCAGTTTATCGGCGATCTGCTCAGCCTCGGCGGCGTCGCATTCGACGATGATCTCGTCGTGCACGATATTGACGAGTTTCGCGTTGGTGCCGACCATTTCAATGTGCAAGAGATGAAGAGCGCGTTTTAAGATGTCCGCCGACGTGCCCTGGATCGGAAAATTCTTGGCGTTGCGCTGCGCCGCGCCGATCTGGGCGCGGTCATTGTCGTCAAAACGAAACTTTAACAATCTGCCCGAACCCGTCCGCGAGGTCTTTTCGCCGACGACCTTGCGCGAAGCATCGCGAAGCCACGCGTCGAGTCCGCGATAAGTGCCGAAATATTTTCGCATCGTGTCTTCGGCGTGGTTTTGCGAAAGTCCGGTCATCAACGCAAAACGCGAGGCGCCGATGCCATAAACGACGCCGAAATTCAATCTTTTCGCAAACGAACGCTGCTCGGAAGAAACCGCTTCGGGTTTGACGCCGAAAACCTGCGCGGCGGTGATCGTGTGAAAATCCGCGCCCGAAATAAATGCTTTGATAAAGTTCTCGTCGTTCGAAAAATCCGCTAAAATTCTGAGTTCGATCTGGCTGTAATCGGCGATCACGAGCTTTTTGCCGTCGGGCGCGCGAAAACAGCGGCGATAGGCTTCATCGTGCGGAATTTGCTGAATATTCGGTTTCGAGCAGCTGAATCTGCCGGTCGGCGCGCCGATCTGGCGAAAATCGGAATGAATTCGCCCCGTCTGCGGTTTGATGAATTCGAGAATATTTTCGCCGAAACTCGAAATCGATTTGGCGACGCCGCGATATTCGATCAATTTGGCGATCACCGGATATTCGAGCGCGAGCGGTTCCAATTGCCAGCCGCGCGTCGTGTTCGGAACGGGCACGCCCAAATTGATGAGCGCGTCCGTGACCTGCTGCTGCGAATCAAGATTGATCTCCGTCACGCCGAAGAGCGATGCCTGCGCGACGCCCGCCGCGAGCAATTGCTGCAATTCGGCGGCGATTCTTTGCTGTTCGATTTTGACCTTTTCGAGCTGTTCGCGCCAGCGCGCCTGATCGAGATAAAAGCCGTTCAGCTCCATCGCGGCGATCGGCATGACGCAATCGAATTCGAGTTTCGCGACCCGGATCAAATTATCTTGTTTTAATCTTTCAACGACCTTTTCGCGAAGCGCGATCATAATGATCGCGTCTTTGGCGGCGTATTGCACCTGCGATTGCGACAATTCCGCGGCGCTCCAATCGGAAACCTGTTCGCTTTTATCGACCTCGATGCCGAGAAAGAAATTGGCGACTTCGGCGAGATTATGGCGCCGGTCCTGATCGCCCGCCGCGATCAATTGACTGGCGAGCAAGGTGTCAAAAATTCCGTTGACATCCGTGCCGAGATGATGGCGAACCCATTTCGCATCGAATTTTGCGTTATGCGCGATCTTGATCGGTTTCGGCGCGGCGAGCAACTCACGCAGCGGCGCGAGTTCCTGAGAGGTGCGCAGATCGCCGCGGTCGGCGAACGGTTTCAAATCGATCACGAAGGTGTTTTTGCCGTTGCTGAGCTGAACGAGCCGAATATTTCCCTCGTAAGGATCGAGCTCGGTCGTTTCCGTGTCAAAGCCTAAATATTCCTCTTTGCCCAGTTCGTCGTAAACTTTTTTGATGCCTTCCGCATCGTTGATCAACTCGAAATAAACTTCCATTTCCTAAATCGTAAATCGGAAAACGGAAATAGTGAAGTCGTGAAACAGGGAAAAATGGTTTTCGGTTTTCGGTTTTCGGTTTTCGGTTTTAATTCGTTAAATTAGTGCCGCTTTGTCAGATCCGCTTGAAAACTATCGAAAAGAGTTTGTGCGCCGCCAATCAACGCAGATCAGACTGATTGTCATTCGATTTATCTTTGAAATATCGGCGTTCATCGGCGACTAAATTTTCTTTTGGTTTTAATCTGACAAAGTAGAACC
>JBBQOA010000267.1:0-6381 GCA_038330465.1 Pyrinomonadales bacterium | reverse complement strand
GCTTTTGGTTTTTGGTCTTTGTAAAAAACCGAACCCCAAAAACCAAAAGCCAAAAACCATAATGACAGATTTGAAATTCAACAAAATCTTACTTTTCACAAACACGCTCGTGCCGCTCGGGCTGCTCGGTTTTGACGCTTTTCGCGGCAACTTAGGCGCGAATCCGGTCGAATTTTTTCTGCGGACGACCGGCGTTTTGACGCTCACTTTTCTGCTCGTGACTTTATCGGTGACGCCGCTCCGCAAATATTTCGGCTGGAATAATTTAATCAAATTTCGCCGAATGCTCGGGCTTTACGCTTTTTTCTACGGCTTTCTGCATCTCGTCACGTACAGCATTTTCGATAAATCTCTGAGCCTTCCGGCGATCGTCGCGGACGTTTGGCAGCGTCCGTTCATCGCGATCGGAATGCTCGCGTTTACTCTTCTGATTCCGCTTGCGGTCACTTCGACCAACGGAATGATCAAACGGCTCGGCGGTAAAAATTGGGCGCGGCTTCATAAATTGATATATTTGATCGCCATTTTGGGCGTCATTCATTTTTGGATGATCGTCAAATCCGACGTCTTTTATCCGGCGCTCTTCGGAATTGTTTTAGCCGTTTTGCTTTATTACAGAATTTATAACGCGAAACCCAAACCAAAACTACAAACACAAAAAAATTAACTGCAAAGGCACAAAGGACACAAAGAAATTTTCTAAAACTTTGTGTCCTTTGTGCCTTTGCAGTTAATTTTTATCGTTTCTTGAGCGGTGTGACTTGATCGAAGTTGCGGCGGAAATCTTCGCCGCCCATCGCGACGGTGCGGCACATTTCAAAGATTCGGGAACGGAGCCGAACGCCGATTCTTTCTTCGAGAGTTTCCTCGCGTTCGTTGCGTTTTTCGTCCAAGTAATTGGTCGTAAAGATCGTCAGTTTCTTGTCGTTGTAGCGCGTATTGATGATGTTTGCCATCGTGTCGCGCACCCATTCGCTCGGTTTGGTCGCGCCGATTTCGTCCAAAACCAAGATCTCCGCTTCGAGGATCGGCGCGAGAACTTTGAGTTCCGAAGTTTGCGTGCTCGTGTTGTAGGAACCCTGAATTTCCTTGAGCAGCGAACCTGATTCGTAAAAAAGGCAGTTAAATCCGCGCTCGGTCAATCCTTTGAGGATGGAAACCGCGAGATGCGTTTTGCCGACTCCGACCGTTCCCATAAAGATCAGACCGCGCTCGACCGCCGGATATTCCATCGTCAGCTTCGACGCATATTTAAAGGCGCGTTCCTGCGATGGATTCAAAATCCGGTAGCTGTGAAAATGACACTCGGCGTAGCGTTTCGGAATGCGGGTTTTGTCTAAAAGATTCGTGTGCGATTTTTGTTTGCGGCATTCGCAGCGGCGCGCGCCTTTGCCGGCGACGATCTCCATTCCCGAGCCGTAGCATTTCGGGCAGACTTCCGGCTCGTCGCTGATGTCGGGCGACGTATAGAAACCTTTTTCAAGCGCATCTTCAGCCGTATTCGGAACGGCAAAAAGCGAATGAATTTTAGCTTTTTCTTGCGGCATTCAAGTTATGAATCTTATTATTTCCTAAACTGACCTTGTTCTTTTAGGGACGAGTTTCTTCAAACTACTGAAGCTGTTTTCGGATTATAGCACTCAAAAATTAGATTTCAAGTTATTTTTTATGTTTTAAAACTCAATAAACATCGGGCTTTGACGTAAGTTTAAAAAACCGAAAAAATGAAGTTGCTGAAAATACAGGACTTAAGCCGTAACAAAAAATTCATATCGGGCGAAAAATATCCGAATCATTTTTTGTAAAGACCGCGTGTGATATATTAACTCTTTCAGAAATTGTGAGTTTTAGATAAATTATGGGAATTTTTCGTAGTGTGTTAATCAGATTCGGATTAGCAAGTTTTGACGCGACACGCGCGCCGATTTCGGTTTTTCTGTTGGACGACGACCGCCGCCGCCACCGTTGGTTTAAGAAACGCTTTGACGGCGATGAAGTAACGATTGCCGAAACGGTCGAAGAAGCCAAAAAAATGTTGTGCGAAGACGCTTTCGACGCGATCTTTCTCGATCATGATCTTTTGCCGCATCATTACGAATCGAATAACCACGACGATTATTCGAGCACCGGCTACGCGATCGCCGAATTTCTTCATGAAAAAAGCGAATTGCAGCGCGCCGCGACGATCATTGTTCACACGCGCAACGCCGATGCCGCCATCAGAATGGTCGAAAAACTGCGCGAATCCGGCAGAAACGTTGAATATTGCGCTTTTCCGATGCTCGATCTGAAGATCAAAAACTATTGGAAAAGATAATTTTTCGCCAATTCCGTCCATCTTTGAAACTTTCCCGCGAGGCTTCCGTTTTAAAGCGGAAATCTTTCTTTTTAAATCAAAAACACTGGAGAAAATGATGCGGAATCTTAAAACGATATTATTGGTATTATTACTGACAGCTTTGCCTGCGTTTGCCGCCAAGATCAAGAACGGCGAAGAACTGATCGCGGCAATGCACAAAAAATATTCGAACAAATGGTATAAAACACTGGCATTTGTGCAGAAAACCACGCAATTCAAGCCGGACGGGACAACGCAGGTTTCAACCTGGTATGAAGCGATGTCGGTGCCCGGCAAACTTCGGATCGACATTGCGCCGCTCGAAAATGGCAACGGGATAATGTTTCTCGACAATACGCAATACAGTTTTAGTAAAGGAAAGCTCGTTCGAAGTGCGCCGCGCATTCACCCGCTTCTGGTTCTCGGTTTTGACGTTTACGCCCAACCGGTCGAAACGACGGTCAAACTGCTCAAGGATCTGGGCTTTGATCTGTCGGTTTTGCACGAAGAAACGTGGCAGGGAAAATCT
This sequence comes from Pyrinomonadales bacterium, assembly GCA_038330465.1. Classification (GTDB taxonomy): domain Bacteria; phylum Acidobacteriota; class Blastocatellia; order Pyrinomonadales; family Pyrinomonadaceae; genus JAFDVJ01. Next base: position 3,514 of record JBBQOA010000267.1, on the reverse strand, counting down.
GTCTATGTGATCGGCGCGAAACAGGGCGATCTAAGCTCGCCGCAATTTTGGATCGATAAAAAAAATCTCTATTTTGTGAGAATGATCGAACTTGGCGGAAAGGATAAAAAGCAGGTTTTTGAAACCGAGTTCAATAAATATCAAAAGGTTGGCGGCGGCAGCGGCTGGGTTTCGGCAGAAGTCATTTTTAACATTGACGGCAAACCGGCGACGACCGAGGAATATACAGACATTCAAACCGATGTTAAACTGGACGAAAAATTGTTTGATCCGCAAAAATGGTCAGAAGCCGATAAGACTTATTTTCAAAAGAAAAAATAGCAAAGCTTTTCCATGCAAACAGAACGGGCGAACTTCATCGAGGTTCGCCCGTTTTGCTTGAGACCTTTCAATAAACTTTATCAAAAAGTTATTTTGCGGGTTTTTTCAATTCGTCGAGTTCCTTCTGAGTTTTTTCGATTACTTCTTTCAAACCATTTTTGAAATCTTCGTCCTTCGTTTTATCGAGCGATTTATTCAAAGCCGATAAATACGCGGTTTTTAGCGCCAATTCTTTGGAAACTTTGACGTCCGGCTCGACGCCGGTGCCTTCCCAATTGGTTTTCGTGATCGGGTTGATCGCGCGCCCGGTCGGGACAAAAACTCCGAAATGCTCGCTGATTCTGACAACTCCGCCGGGGTTGGCACCGCCGCCGGTCGTTTCGCCGACAATTGTCGCGCGTTTCAAGACCTTTAAGTTATTGGAAAATTCTTCCGCGCCCGAAAATGTGCGGTTCGAGGTCAGAACATATATGTCTTTGTCGCCGTATTTTTTGCCCAAAACATTTGGTTTTGTCCAAAACTCTTCGGTTTTATTGGTCGGTCGAAAATACAGATCGTTCAAATGGACGGGTTTGTCGCCGAAAAGATACGAACAAATGAGCGCGACCATCGCCGGATCGCCGCCGCCGTTTTCGCGCAGATCAAAGATCAACGCATCGGTATTGGCGACAAAATTCATCGCTGAGGCGACCGTTTCCGCGCCATTTTCGGGATCAAAAAAGCCGTTGAATTTTATGTAACCGATATTTCCCGGAAGCCGTTCGATTTTCTCGAACCCGAAATTTACGCGTTTCATATAAGTTTCAAATTCGGCTTTTTCTTGTTCGCTCGGTTCGTTGTCGGCTTTTCTGACAGGAATCGGCTGCGCCGAATAACGAACGCGCAAATGTTTGTCGCGGCTCACCGATTGCAGATCTTCGGTCAGTTTTTTGGCAAATTCTTCGGCGCTGGTGATCGTTTCGTATTCCTTGTTACCCATTCTTTGCCGAACATTTGTTTCCATCTGTTTGGCGGTTTCGGGAAAAACGTAGCGGTCGTTGAGCTCTTTTAAAACCGCCTCAAGAACCTGCGATTTTGTTGCCGAATCGACCAACATATCGGGCTGTTTGGCGCCTTGCTGCGCGCGTCCGTCCGGCGGATCTAAGACAAAAGCCGTCAGCGCGAGGGCTAACAAAGATAATTTTATGATTTGTTTTTTCATTGCGTTTTGCTCCTTAAATGTATGAATTAAAATAAAATAACGTTTCGAGCCGGAAAGATCGAAACCTAAATTTTTCGGTTGATCAATCCTTCCAAAAGTAAATTTGCGAGCCGCAGTGTTTTGGCTTCGATGTCTTGGCGGGCGCCGAGTTCGGCGGTCGTTAAATTGAACGGAAGCAGGGAATTGGTCGCTAAGATTATCGATTCCGCGATTTCCGCCGCCGCGCCCGCCTTAAATTTGCCGCTAAGCTGTCCTTCTTCGATGACCGCCGCAAAGATTCGCGCTTCTTCCACAAAGTAAGATTCGCGCCGCGCCAGAAAGTTCGGGCGAATTGCCGATAATAAATCGTTGAGATTCTGCGTGTAGTGCTGAACGCTTTCAAAACGATGCAAAACGCGCGTTTTCAACATCTTTTGGAGGCGTTCTTCCGCCGGTGAATCGCCTTTCGCAATCGCTGAAAGTTTGCCTTTGAGCTGTTCGATGATGCGGTCGATATGCGACAGAACGATCTCTTCTTTACTCGTAAAATGCAGATAAACACTGCCTTTGCCGATGCCGACTTCCTTTGCCAGATCGTCGATCGTCATCTTTTGATAACCGAAGCGCGAGAGCAGCAGATCGGTCGCGTCGAGAATCGCTTCCCGAACCTCTTTCTGTTTGACGGAACTTTTCATAATTTATGACTATTGACTGAATTTGATTTATAGTCAATTTCAAAACGCGCAAAAACTTGGATTGGTTTCAGATTTTACAAATTTTTTACATTTTATTTTTCGTCGGCAAGAATTTCCTGCACGCGTCCGACTTGTCCGTCGGTCAGACGAACCTTTATTCCGTGCGGATGAAAGTTTGAATTGGTCAGCAAATCCTTAACGATGCCGATGGTTTGTCTGCCTGTCCGCTGGTCTTGTTTGAGAACAATTGCGACGCGAATTCCGGGACGAACATTTTCTCTCTGTTTTCCATTCATAATTTGTCGATAAATCATTTTACCGCATTTCTTTAAAAAAAACTGCGGGAACATATCCAAAAAGCCGGTGTCTAAGTTCGCGGCGGTAGATTATTACCGCAAATTCATTTCAAAAATTTTGACCCGCACGGCACCGGAAAACAAAGGAGAAACGCAAAATGTTAAATCAACTTATCGAATCAAAAAATAACAAACAGGAAAATTCGCGCAAAGGCGGTTTTCTGATAATGACACTCGGAGTTTTGGTTGCCGTGCTTTTGAGCGGCTGGACTTACAGTCTTTTTGCCAAAAATTACGGAATGGGCGCGAATGATTTCGATCTGTCGAGTCTCGTCGCACCGATTGCCGTCAGCGCCGATCCGCCGCCGAAACCTGAAATAAAAATTGAAAAATCACAAAAAGGCGCGTCGGAAAAGATAATCTTAAAGGCATTGTATGAAGATATGTCCAAGAACACCAATCCGCCGAAAGATCTGCGCGGCGAAAAAGATGTCATCAATGCCAGTCAATTTAAGTTGACCGACATCAGAGTAGGAAATACCAATCAAATTCCCGCAACGATCGGCAAAACGCGAGATCAAGATGAAACGGGCTGCGGATTATGTGCGCCGGTTGCCGATAATAAACCCAAAGACGAAAAAATACCCGAACTCGTTGTTAAATCAACGCCCAAACCAACGCCAAAGATACAACCGATTCAGTCGCTTGGCGTCATCAACGGCAAGGCGACGTATCTCGCAAAACCGCCGTATCCTGCCGCTGCAATATCAGTTCGAGCCGCCGGCGCGGTCAATGTCCAGGTTTTGATCGATGAACGCGGCAATGTCGTTTCGGCATCGGCAGTTTCGGGACATCCGCTGCTTCGGGCGGCTTCGGAAAACGCCGCCCGGCAAAGTAAATTTACGCCGACGCTGCTTTCAAATCAGCCTGTCAAAGTAACGGGCGTGATCGTTTATAATTTTTCACAGTAATTTCGATCAGATAAACGAGAATCGCGAACGATCGCCGACCGGCGATCGTTC
>JBBQOA010000266.1:0-6381 GCA_038330465.1 Pyrinomonadales bacterium | reverse complement strand
TCCTGACTCAATTCGACTATTTTCCTTTTTCCCATTTCATCATATAGTTTAGCTTAATATTGTTGGGGTGATTATTTCTAAACAGTTGAATCTATTCAACTTATAACCGGACACTAGTGAACCGCTATGTATTAGAGATTTATTTGCTAAAATGAAATTATGAATTTAGAAGGTAAAACCGCACTAATCATCGGCGCGAGCCGCGGCATCGGGCGTAAAATTGCCGAACTTTTCGCGCTGTCGGGAGCGAATGTCATCATTGTCGCCCGCGACGAAGCGGAGTTGATGGAACTCGAATATAAAATAAACACGATGGGTTTTTCAGGCGTGCTGGCGATCAAAGCCGACGCGCTCATTGAAAGCGAAATGCGTTCGGTCGCCGAACGCGCCGCCGGAAAATTTGGCTCGATTGATTTTTTGATTCACACGGCGGGCGCGGGAATTTTGAAACCTTTTGCCGATTTGACGCTCAATGATTTAAATGAAATGCTCGACGCGAATTTGCGAACGGCTTTTAACGCTTTTCAGGCGGTATTGCCGTTTATGCAGAATCAGAAAAGCGGGCGCGTCGTCGCTTTTCCGGGCATTTTAGGCAAAGCACCGATGATGCAGGCGAGCGCGTATTGCGCGGCGAAATACGCTTTGAGCGGAATGGTCAAATGTTTAGCGCAGGAATACAAACGCTTCGGCATCAGGTTTACATTGATGCATCTTGGCGGCGTAGATTCGGATTTCTGGAACGACATCAAGATGAAAGTTCAGCGCGACAAAATGTTGACGGTTGAATCCGCCGCCGAAGCCGCGTTTTTCGCCGCCACACAAACTGGTGAAGGCGTGATGGCGGAAGTCGTCTTAATGCCGGAAAATCATCAACTCGTCTAAAAAATATGATTACGATCATCGGCGCGGGCATCGCGGGACTGACCTGCGCGAAATACTTAAAAGACAAAGGTATCGATAGTTTGATTCTGGAAACGTCGGACGCGGTCGGCGGCAGAGTTCGCACCGACGAGATTGACGGATTCAAACTCGACCGAGGTTTTCAGGTGCTTTTAACTTCTTACCCGGAAGCCGAAAAAATCCTGAATTACGAAGATTTGAAATTCTGGAAACTGCCGTCGGGCGCGAGAATTCGCCGCCGCAACGATTTTTTCGTGATGCCGAATCCGCTCAAAAACCTTTTGACCACACCGCAGGCACTGTTTTCGCCGGTCGGAACTTTTTTCGATAAAGCCAGGGTTTTGCGGCTCAATTTTGAAACGAGCGATGCCGCCGAACCCGACGAAGCGAACGAAAATCCGGCGCAGACGACGATGGAATTTCTCGAAAATTTCGGTTATTCTCAGGCAATCATCGAACAGTTTTTCCAGCCTTTTTTCGGCGGCGTTTTTCTCGAACGCGAACTGCAAACGAACGTCGCGCTGTTTAAATTTCTCTATCATCAATTCGGCAAAGGCGAAGTCGTTGTTCCCGCGGACGGAATGCAAGCGATTCCCGAACAAATCGCCTCGTATCTTTCGCCTGAACAGATTCGGCTGAGCACGCCCGTTGAAAAAATTAACGGCACGAAAATTTATCTCGAAAGCGGCGAAATTATCGAAGCCGAAAAAATCGTCCTCGCCACGGACGCGAACGCGGCGTCTAAACTGCTCGGCGAAACTTCTCAAGTTAGTTTCAACGGCACAACCTGTCTCTATTTTACGAGCGATCAGTCTCTGAAATTTTCGGGCGAGCCGTATTTGATTATCAATTCAAACGCCGACGAAATCATCAATCACGTTCTAAACGCTTCGGCGGTTGCGCCGTCATACGCTCCGGCGGGAAAAACTTTAATTTCCGTCAACATCATTGGCAACAAAGAAATTCCAATCGAAGAAATTACCGCCGAATTAAGCGATTGGTTCGGCGAAGGCTACGATTGGCGGCATCTGAAAACTTACAAAATTCCCGACGCTCTGCCGCAATTTTTTGAAAATAGGTCCGCCGCCAATAACCCGAAAATCAGCGAGAATCTCTACCGCTGCGGCGATTACGCGGCGTATCCGTCGCTAAACGCGGCGATGAAAACCGGCAGACTCATCGCGAAAATGCTGAAAACATAATACGACTGCTAAAATAAATTAGCCGGCAGAAGAACTAATTTTCTAAAAATTCCGAAGATCAAAATTTTTTGGGAAATCAATAATTTAGCTTTTTTGCAATCGGAGTGTGAGTGAATTTTAGAAATTTACGAAAATAATAAATCGCTGAATTTCGGAAACACATAAAACCAAAAATTAAATTTATTGAGTTGATTGTTTGACTGGTGATAATTACTTTTAAATTTATCTTATTAAAATTTTTCTGAAAAAAAGATGGAAAAGGGAACAAAATTCGGTCATTATACGATTGAAAAAAAACTCGGTGAAGGCGGAATGGGCGAGGTTTATCTGGCGACGGATAATTCGCTCGAACGGCTGGCGGCACTCAAGATTTTGTCCGAAACTTTTTCGCAGGATGCCGAACGGATTCAGCGCCTGAAACAGGAAGCGAAAGCCGCGTCGGCGTTAAATCATCCGAATATCATTACGATTTACGAGATCGGATGCACCGACGACATCGAATTTATCGCGATGGAATACGTTAAAGGGCGAACGCTCCGTGAGGTGATCGAAGGCGGCGAATTGACTTTAAAAGATGCGGTCGGAATCGCCGCACAGATCGCTCAAGGTTTGGGAAACGCCCACCGCGTTCATATCGTTCACCGCGATATTAAGCCCGAAAACATTATCGTTCGGGAAGACGGTTATGTGCGGATTTTGGATTTTGGGTTAGCAAAACCGACGTTGATGCCGACCGCCGACAACGAATCGGAAACGGCGAAATTAATCAAAACCGCTCCGGGCGTTGTCCTCGGCAGCGTGCGTTATATGTCGCCGGAACAGGCTCGCGGGAAAACAGTTGACGAACGCTCGGACGTGTGGAGTCTCGGCGTGGTTTTGTATGAAATGACGACGGGCAAAGCTCCGTTTGACGGCGAAACGGTCAGCGATACGCTGGCGAATCTGATTCATCTCGAACCGCGTCCACTCGTCGATATATCGCCCGACACGCCCGCCGAACTTCATCGAATAGTGGATAAATGTCTGCAAAAAAATGTCGAAAATCGTTATCAAAACGCGAATGAAGTCGCAGTTGATCTGAAAAACTTCAGACGCGACCTCGATGCCGATAACTCATCTGAGACGCCGCTTCGAATTCACTCGACCGGTGCGGATTCGGAGGGTTTTTCCGAAGAAATTAAAACCCGCCTTTTTCAAACCGATGATGATTTAATGCCGACGAAAATTACTAATCCGTCAATAAATTCACCGACACCAAATTCACGGCGAATTTCGCCTTTCATCCTTGGCGGGATTATTGCGGGCGTTTTGATTATCGGAACATTTCTGGTCATCAGACTCGGAATATTTGCCGCTAAAACAGATAGAAAAGCCGAGTTATTTCTCAATCCGCATATTTCTAAACTCTCCGACGACGGGCAAAGCCGCTTGCCCGCAATTTCGCCCGACGGAAAATACGTCGCTTTTCAAAGTGGTGATGCAGGAGCGAGAGATATTCTGGTGCGGCAGCTGGCGACGGGCAGTTCGGTCGAGATAGTTCCGAAAAGCGGTCTGCGAATTTTGGCGATTCGTTTTTCGCCCGATACGAATTACGTCTATTTTCTGCAAAGCGATATCAGCAACACGGTCAACAATTTATACCAGGTTCCGACGCTCGGCGGCACGGCGAAACTGGTCGTCGGAGATGTTGATTCGAATATCACATTCTCGCCCGACGGCAAAAAAATCGCTTTTACGCGGCACAGCGGCAATGCCGGAACGGACACGCTTTTGACGGCGAACCTTGACGGCACGAACGAAAAAGCCGTGATAAATACTTCGCAAACCGATTTCGGATATCTCGGAAATCCGATCTGGTCGCCCGATGGCGGGAAAATCGTCGTTCTCGTCAGCACGTTCAAAGGCGGCGAAGCCGACAGCGTTTCAATCGCCGAAATTTCGCCCGCCGACGGCGGCAAATTAAAGCTGCTCGAAAACGGCAAATGGGCGAATCTTTCCGCACTTTACTGGCTCAGCGACGGCACGGGATTTTTCGCCCTCGGCAGCGAAAAAGGCGGCGAACCCGATCAGGTCTGGAAAATTTCCTACCCGAACTGCGAACGAAAACGCATCACCAACGACACCAATTCCTACAATTGGCTCGGCGTTTCAGGCGACGATAAAACTTTGATTACGGTCAAATCGGATTCGTCCGCGAGCATCTGGAATTTCGATCCGTCGTCGAAAAATATCCGGCAAATCACCGCCGAATCCAAAAATCTGAACGGCTCTTCGGGCATCGCCGCCAAATCCGACGGCAATTTGATCGTCAGCCGAAAGCAGTATTCGGAGATCAATTTTTGGGAAATCATGCCCGACGGCAGAGACGTGCGGCAGATCACATCAGATGCGAGACTCAACGCCGACCCTAAAATTTCCTCTGACGGTACGAAAATCGTTTTTATGTCTAACCGCTCGAACGTCTGGCGTGTTTGGATAATGGACATTGACGGCAAAAACGCCAAACAATTGACGAACGTCGGCGATGAAGTCAACCAATTCTCGCCGAATTTTGCTGATAGCGGCAGAGTTATTTTCTACAATCAGCAGGAAAAAAACAGCGGCATAACCAAATTGATGAAAGTTTCGGTTGAAGGCGGCGTTCCCGAAAAAATTTTCAGCGACGACGACAACAACGAATCAAGCGTCAACATTTCACCCGACGGCAATAAATTGTTTTTATACAGCATTGACGCTGATTACAAAAAAACTCTCCACATTTTCCCGCTTGACGGCACGCAAATCGGAACAGCCGAAAGCAGTTTCGAAAGCGGTCTGATGGAATCAATCGAATGGTCACCAGATGGCAAATCATTGACTTACATAAACAGCGAAGGCACACCGAATATGTTGCAAATATCGCTTGACGGCAAATCGAAAAAACAGTTGACCAAATTCAACGCCGGCAGAATTTTCAATTACGCCTGGGCAAAAGACGGCAAACAAATCTACATCTCACGTGGGACGATCAATTACGAAATGATTCTCATCAAGGATGAAACTAAATAATCGCCGGCAGAATTTTTATGGAGATTGATTCTTTTAATCTGCGAACCATCATTTGCCTGATCGCTATTTCGCAGGATTTGGTTTTTACAGGTTTGCTGATTAATCGCGGCGTGCGGCAGAAAACGGCGGCGGATTTGTGGCTCGAGGCTTTGCTCTTGGTGCTGTGTTCGGCTCTGATTACGCCGCTGATCGGCTTTGCGAATGTTTATGATTAAAATCAGTGACTGACCTATTTTCCCTTTGCGATTGCTTACAGTTACGGAGTTTTGGTCTGGTTTTATATGCTTTTTTTGACCGATTCAAAACGTAGATTTCAAACTCAGAATTTACGTCTTTTTCTGCCGACGATTCTTTATTTGATCTTTCGTTTTTATCTTTTTCGCCCGGTCCGCGCAGAAAGCATCGATCGCGCACCTTGCTGCATGCAGAACAAAATCGAGTTTCGCATCGCCGCCAGCATCGATCGAGTAATCGCGCATTGCCATCCCGACACCGAAAAGCGCCGCTCTAATGCGGAAGCTCGCGGTGTCGAGATAAGCTGATCCGTAATCGGTGACTGTCGGCATTTAGTTTTTTGGAATTAATACTTTTGACAATTTGATCGTCCCTTCCCAAACTTGCTTTTCAATCTCAAACTTCGGCGCTTGAGAGACAAAAGTGCCCTCAAGGTAATAATTTTTCTTATCATTGACCCCGATTAGCCAATTAGAACTGATCGAATTGTCATTTATCATTTGAATTTGCGTTCCGCCGTTCGGCTGAACCCCGTAGCCGGAAACCGAAATTTTAAAACGTATCGTACTGTCATCTGGCATAACTATCCAGAAAGGAAAGGGTGTCATGATATTACCAAAGTTTGTGGGGGGTGGTGCCAGACGTTTGTCCTTGCTATCGACGACCCGGCTTATGATAGATTTATGAGGGTTAAAATAAATTTCTAACGGATTTAGCCGATGGATGCCGTTGCGAAGTTCCAAATATACTGCGATCTGTTTAGTTCCATTAACCTCTGAATCTTGTGCCGCGCTGAGCCGTCCCTGAATACCATTAACAGATTCAGACCATTCACCAGTCTGAATATCTTTGGCGTTCAAGCTATTTGGAGCAAAAGCGACCACAAGTAATATCAAAAAGAAATTGATTTGCAGCGATTTCATGATTTAGAAAACCTCCACTGAAACCCAATGGATTAAGTCTTTTTACTTTAACTATCAAAACTGTCTCGAAAAGG
>JBBQOA010000265.1:0-6386 GCA_038330465.1 Pyrinomonadales bacterium | reverse complement strand
GCTCAAACCGATCTTCAAACAATCGGCGCGGCAATTTTTCAAAAACTTGTCATAATAGCCTTTCCCGTAACCGACGCGCGCACCTTCGCGGTCAAAACACAAAAGCGGGACTAAAACCAAATCTATTTTTTCGCTTTCGACCAGCTCGCGATCGACGGGTTCGTGAATCATCCACGCATTCTGGACGAGTTCGGTGACGGGCGTAAATTTCAGATTTTCGATCTCGCCCGTTTCAAAATCAACGCGCGGAACAAGCGTTTCGATATGCGAAAACTCGAACCAGACGCGGTGCAGGATCAATTTTGTATCGATCTCAGTAAATCTTTCGATCGGCAAAAAACAATGCAGAAAATTGATTTTCGCCAATTCAAAATTTCGAAAAAACATTTCGGCAACCCGCAAACTTTTCTCCTTTAATTCTTCGTTCGTGATTGTTTTTCGTTTTTCGAGATAAATTTTGCGGAGTTCAGTCTTGGTCATTGTTTTTATTTTAAATTTAAAAGTAAAATCGCCGAATGGCAAATCTTGAATCTTCTCCGGCGCAAATTCCGCCGAAACACAGCTTTTTCCAAACGTTGTATTTTCAAGTACTCGTCGGCATCGCGGTCGGGGTCGCGCTCGGCGCGCTTTATCCCGGCGTCGGCGAACAGATGAAACCGTTTGGCGACGCCTTCGTCAAACTCATCAAAATGCTCATCGCGCCGATTATTTTTCTGACGGTCGTGACCGGCATCGCGGGCATCGGCGATATGAAAAAGCTCGGACGCGTCGGTCTCAAAGCCTTGCTTTATTTCGAGGTCGTGACGACGCTTGCGCTCGTCATCGGGCTCATCGTCGTGCGGTTTTTTCAGCCCGGCGCTGGGCTCAATGCGACGCCAGAATCTTTGAATTCAGGCGAAACCGCGAAATATATCCAGCAGGCGCAAGAGCTGTCGGTCGTTGACCATTTGATGAAAATCATTCCCGATTCCATCATCGGCGCATTTACCGGCGGCGAGATCTTGCAGGTTTTGTTCATCGCCATTCTGTTCGGCGTCGCGCTCGTCGCCTTTGGTGAAAAAGGCAAACCGCTCGTCCGCGTTTTAGATTCTCTGTCGCACATTTTCTTCGGCATTATCGCGATTATTATGCGTTTTGCACCGGTCGGCGCATTCGGCGCGATGGCTTTTACGATCGGCAAATACGGACTCGGAACGCTGATCCCGCTCGGCAAATTGATGCTCTGCGTCTATCTGACCGCCGCGTTTTTCGTTTTTGTCGTCCTCGGCGCGATCGCTTATTTTCACAATTTCAGCATCTTCAAATTCCTGCGCTTCATCAAGGAAGAGATTTTTATCGTGCTCGGCACTTCGTCGTCGGAATCCGCGCTGCCGCGAATGATGGTCAAACTCGAAAACTTAGGTTGTTCGAAATCGGTCGTCGGTCTCGTCATTCCGTCGGGTTATTCGTTCAATCTCGACGGCACGGCGATCTATCTGACGATCGCCGCGATCTTTATCGCGCAGGCGACCAATACGCAGCTGACGATCTGGGAAGAACTGAAAATTTTGGCTATCTTAATGCTCACTTCAAAAGGCGCGGCGGGCGTCACGGGCAGCGGTTTTATTACGCTCGCGGCAACACTTTCGAGCGTCGGGACGATTCCGGTTGCGGGCATCGCTTTGATTCTCGGCGTTGACCGCTTTATGTCGGAAATGCGCTCGATCACTAACTTGATCGGCAACGGTGTCGCGACGGTCGTCGTTTCAAAATGGGAAGGCGAATTCGATGCGGTGCGCGCCGGAAAGGTTTTCAGCGGCGAGATCGACATCGAAGACACCGAACCGCTACTCAGCGAAACCGACTTTACGGAAACGCTCGACGAAAAACCGTCCGAAACATTTTAAGTTTAAAAAAGCAGGTAATAGATCGAACGGATTGCCGCTGATTTAAGTAAACATCTACAAAAACGCGCGTTGCGTTTCGATTATTTGAACGAAATGTTCTTTTGAAAATTTTCTCTTTTTGAAATATACGCCAAATTTGCGTGAATCGGTGAGAAGAAATCCGTGAGCGGTCAAAATGTGCGGTAAACGATTAGAAAACAACATAAATCCCGAGCGAAAGCAAAAACTGAACGTCACTTTCACTGGAGGATCAGATAAATTGTTGCAGATCAGGGGATTTGAAAACAGGCGTCGGGTTTATTTTACCCGCGCTTTTTGTTCGGTCGCATCTTGTTCGCCATCGTCGTCGGTTTGAGCGGTGATTCGACTGCTTGAAAGGTTTGGTCTGCTTTCGATTCGATGTTTGTTTTGTTGGTTGCGAGAAGTTTTGAGTCTTCCAAAACCTTCTGCGCCGCGCGGGCGGCTTTGCTTAATCTTTTTTTTGTTTGTGGCATTTTATTATTTTCCTTACATTAACAAGAAATTCCTTTTAGAACTTCCCATTCGATTCCTTCGTTCGGATTTTCTTGATAGCTCTTGAGTAGTTTGTCGATCTCCACTTTTTCGGCTTCGGACAGAGGCAATTCTTCGGGATTTTTGCCGATGCTGTCCCAAACATCTTCGACGATCTGCACTCTTTCCGCGACGCTCAGCCCGAAAATTTCCGAAACTTGCATATTCAAATCTTAAACCCGCTAAATTTACTTTGCAATCACTTTTCCGCTAATTTTTCACGATCCAGCCGCCACCGATCACTTCTTCGCTGGTTTCGAGGTCGTAAAAAATCGTTGCCTGTCCGGGCGTGATGGCGGATTGCGGTTCGTCGAAAACGATTTTTGCACGATTGTCGGGCAAAGCGTAAATTGTCGCAAGTGCGGGTTCGTGGCGATAACGCACTTTTACAAAAGCGCGGACGGGTTCGTTTGGCTCGTCAAACGCCACCCAGTTGACACCTTTGGCAACGAATTCCGATGAACGCAATTCTTCTTTTTCGCCCGCGATGATTTGATTTCGAGCGCGTTCGATCTGGACGACGTAGAGCGGTTTTTCGTGCGCAATCCCTAAACCTCGCCGCTGACCGATCGTGTAGCGGTGAATTCCGGTATGTTCGCCGATCTTTTCGCCTTTCGTATTAACGATCTCACCGCCTTTCGGCAATTCTTCGCTCCGGTTTTCGTGTTCTAAATAACGATCGATAAAACCCGAATAATTGCCGTCGGGCACGAAACAGATTTCCTGCGATTCCTGTTTTTCGGCGGTGTAGAGATTCGCCCCGCGCGCAATGTCGCGAACTTCGGATTTGAGCATTTCGCCCAATGGGAAATACGAGCGCGAAAGCTGATCCTGATTTAATTCCCAGAGAAAATAGCTCTGATCTTTCCAGTGATTGCGCCCGCGAAAAAGGCGATAACGGTTATTTTCTTCGTCGTATTCGACGCGCGCATAATGCCCGGTCGCAACTTTGTCGCAGCCGAGACTGAGCGCCATTTTATCAAGCGCGGCGAATTTCAAACGCGAATTGCACGCCACGCACGGGATCGGCGTTTCGCCCGAAAGATAACTTTGGACGAACGGTTCGACGACGTCGCGCTCGAAATCTTTTTCGAGATTGAGAACATAAAACGGAAACCCGAGGCTTTCGGCAACGCGCCGCGCATCGTAAACATCGTCGAGCGAACAACAGCGCGACGGCAACGGGTCGCCATTTTCATCGACGGAAATGCCGCGCCGCTGATTCCATAATTGCATCGTAAAACCGACGAGCTCGTGTCCTTGTTCCTTTAAAAGTGCCGCCGCGCTTGAAGAATCAACGCCGCCGCTCATTGCTACTGCTATTTTCATTTTCTTAAAACCCTCGTCCATTTGAGGACGATCAATGCTATTTTCGCCAAAGCGATTTATAATTATAGCAAACGTGCGAAGATGTTAGAGAAACGATAATTATGAAAAGATGCCCGCAATGCAACAGCGTTTTTGACGACTCGCTCGTTTACTGTACAAATGACGGCGCGCCGCTCGCCCAGGAAACCTTCATTTTACCGTCGGAAGTCTCGCCGCTCGACGCCGAAGAAGAAACCGTTATTCATCACGCGCCGATCACGATCGATATTCCGAATCAAACCGCGCCCGCGCCGACCGAAGCGTTTAATTATCAGGCGCCGCCCACGAATGTCGTGCCGGTAATTATCGAAAAACCACGCAGTTCGCGGAAAAATCTGCTTTTTCTGGTGATCGGCATCATTCTCGGCGGCGGTCTGGTCTTGGCGGCGGTTCTGCTCGGAATATTTTTGTATCAAAACAAAACGACGGCAAATTCGGCAACTCGAACTCCGCCCGCAAATTCCGCGCAAAACACCAAATCGACGCCGACCGCCACGCCGTTTGAAGCAAGTGCGAAACACGAAAAACGCACCGATCAAGCGGACGCTGAATTTAACGGTCGCGTGATCACTCAGAACGCTTACGTGCGCGCGTCGCCGAATCGCGGCGCAAAGGAAATCGACATTTTGCCGATCGATGACCGGCTCAACATCGAGGAACGCGAAAACGAAAACAGTCCGTGGTATCGCGTCACCTGCGAACACGGTACGAGCGGCTGGATGCACGGCAACACGATCGAATTCACGCGCTGAGATCGATCGTGTCGCGCTTAATTTATATGAACTTTTTCCGCTAAGTTTTTGAATCTTTCGTCCGCGCGGATCTCGTCAAATTGCGGGTCGATCAAAAGATACGGCAAACGGACGGCGCGCTCGGCGAAACCTTTCTCAAGATACTCGAAAACCTTTTCAGTCCTGCCGAAACTATGATGGATTTTCGCGTAATTGACGGGCGAAATATAATTTTCCCGCGCGGCTTTTTCGAGTTTTTTGAGAATGCTGCGGGCTTCCTGTTTCTTGCCGCTTTTCGCGAAGATCCGCGCAAGGTCGGCGACCACGAACGGACGATTACTGCTTAAATTTATCGCGTCTTGCAAAGCGGAAACGGCTTTCTCGAATTTTTCGAGCTGCCCGTAAGTAATGCCCAAAACCCAGTGCGCCGAAAAATGATTCGGCTCGATCTCAATGGTCAGCCGCGCCTGTTCTTCCGCCTTTTCATACTGCCGCCCTAAGTAATAAAACCACGCCAGATTAGCATTGATCACGGGCAGCAGCGGGTCGATCTCGAGCGAGCGGGCGGCTTTTTCGAAAACCTTTTCGAAATCGCCCTGAATCGCCAGATTCATCGCGTAATACTGCTGCGCCGGCAGATAATTCGGGTTGATCTTGATCGCTTTTTCGTATTCGTCGCGGGCTTCCTTCCAATTCCAGTCGAATCCGCCGAGCGTCGCGCCGTAGGAAGAATGCGTTTCGGCAAGCGTATTGTCGATCTCGACGCCTTTCGCGGCAAATGCTTTGGCTTTTTCACCCGCCACGTCCGGCGGCAAAACTTCATAAAAACCGAGCAGCAGGTGATAATCCGCGAGTCCCGAATAAGCGACCGCGTAATCGTTATCGAGTTCGATCGCTTTTTGAAAATAGCCGATCGCGCTGCGGAATCCGTCCGCCGTCCGCCGGTTCCAGAGGCGACCTTTGAGATAAAGTTCGTAAGCCTCGGCGTTTTCCGTGTAGCGTTTGCGCAAACGGGCGCGTTCGTCGCCGAGCAACTTGACCTTGAGCGCGTCAACAATTGCGAGCGCGATCTCTTCCTGGATCTCGAAAATATCCTGCAATTCACGGTCGTAGCGTTCCGACCAGAGCTGATAACCGTCAGCGACGCTGATCAATTGAACATTGATCCGCAGGCGATTTCCGGCTTTCCGGACGCTGCCTTCAAGCACCGTGCTGACGTTTAAGGCTTGACCGATATGGCGAACGTCGGTTTCTCTGCCCTTGAACGCAAAAGCCGAAGTCCGCGCCGCGACGCGCAATTTATCGAGCTTCATCAGCGCGTTGATCAACTCTTCGGCGAGCCCGACGCAAAAATATTCGTTGTCGGCATCAGCGCTCACATTGACGAACGGCAAAATCGCGATCGACGGAATTTGCCCGAAAGAATGTCTGCCCGAAATAAGATTTGCAAAAGAAGGATGGTGAACGAGGGTCGGCGAATTTGAAATAAAATCTTCCGTGACGAGATGCGAACCGTCTTCCAAACAGAAATTAAGCGTTTCGTCTTGGTATGGTTGCTGGCATATCGGACAATATTTCATAAAGTTTTGAGGATTTTATTATGCCATATCGGAAGTTTCAAAACATTGATTGGAGAAGCGCAGAATTCAAAAATCATCAATTCCGCGCTTGCAGAACCGGTTCGAGTCCGATTTTTATCGCTTCCGAGTAAGCCCTCGCGCCTTCGATATTCGGATGTCCGATGCCCGCCAGTTCGCAGAAACGCATCGAATAATTGACTTCTTTGTTTTTCGTCAGAGCGACAAGTTGGCGGCGGCAGGCGGCGCTTCTTTCCTCGTAAAGCGTGTCT
>JBBQOA010000264.1:0-6393 GCA_038330465.1 Pyrinomonadales bacterium | reverse complement strand
CGAAACGGTTTCCGACAAAAAGATGACGCCGCCGAGCGCGGCAAGCGCCGGAACCGCTAATTGCAAGATCGCCGCGCGCGTCGCCGTGTGAAACCGGAGCGCGGCATACCAGATCGAATAACCGATTCCCGAAGCGATCGCGCCCGACAAAACCGCTGCTAAAATTCCCTTCGGCGAAAGCTGAATTTGCGCGAGAAAAGGCAGCGCGGCGAAGATCACCATTGGCACCGCCCGCGCAAAATTGCCCGCCGTCGCCGCGAGCGGATCCGCGCCGCCCCTTCCGCGAAGCGTATAAAATCCCCACGCGATTCCCGCTAAAACCATCAAAACAGATTGCACCAGCGGCGGCGCGGCAAGTCCGGGCAGCACGAGATAGATCAATCCGCCGAACGCTAGTCCCAACCCGAACCACTCTAAAACCGGCGGTCGTTCGCCCTTAAAAAGCGCGGAAACGATCATTGTCAGCTGCACCGAACCGAACAAAATAAGCGCGCCCGTGCCGGTTGTCAATCCGAGATAAGCAAACGAAAAACAGATCGCGTAAGCAAACAGAAAAAACGCCGAAAGCCAATTTCCCTGTTTTTTGGGCGCGTCTTTTTTGCCGACAAAAGAATAGATCACGAAAAGCGTGATTGCGCCCGAAACGATCCGGATCAACGTGAACGAAGGCGCGTCGATCGCTTGTGCGCCAAGCGCGAGCCGGCACAGGATCGAATTGAACGCGAAACAGACGAGCGCGAAAATTGTGAAAAAGACAGGTTTCATTTTTTTATCTAACGCAAAGTCGCAAAGATCCAAGGGCGCAAAGAAAAAATCGTAAAAAATGACTTTCCGCCCCGGCGCCTTTGCGACTTTGCGTTGAGCCAATCAATCGATCAATTCGCCGATCTCTTTCTGCAAAGCTTCCCGTTCGACAAGCAGCCGCAAAAACAGACCGCGCTGGCGAAACAAAAGCCACGCCGAGCTGAGCCAAACGGTCATATCGATCAAGGTTTCCGACGAACGAAGCGCGACATAGCCGCCGAGAATCGTCAGCGGAATCGAGAGCAGCGCGAGCTGCCAGCCGAAAAAATATAAAACAAAGAGCGCGACGATCAGCCACGTCAGCGGCATAAAAACCATCGCCGCGACGATCTTATAGGTCGAACCGGCAGTATCGGCGCCGTGCGTTTTGAACAGCTGCCCGATAAAATTCGAGAAAACATAGGCGGGCGAATGAATGACCGCGCCGATGATCGCGAGCGGCGCGAGCAAAATCAAGAGAAAAAGCCGCAAGACCAAATATCTGAAAACATACGCGGTCGGATGCTGCAAAACGGAAAGACTTTCCGCCGTCACGCCGCTCGATTTCAAATCGCGTTCGTAACGCATAACTTTTTCGTTCAGCGCGCGCATTTTGGCGGGCTCGTTTTCTCCCAAAAGTTTATATTTCGCGGCGAGATTTTGCAGCCGCTGAAACGAATGCGTGAGGGTTTCCTTGAACAATAGATTTTCATAAACCGATGAAAACAACGCTTCGGCTTTGAGAACCGTCTCGAGTTCGCCTTGCGATTCGAGATTCAAAGTAACGTTTCTCAGCGCGGTTTCGATTCGTTCGGTCAATTTTTCAACGGCGGCGCGCGGCGGTTCGCCCGTTTCGTCAAGCGCGACCGCATCAAGCTCAAGAATCTCGCCGTAACGAATCAAAACCTCGCTCCGAAAAGCCGTCTTTGAAGTGTAAAAAAGCCCGACCGCCATTATTTTCAAAGAGATGTCATTTGAACTTTGATCTTCGGTCTTTGATCTTTGATCTTTGATTTTGGAACTGGAAACTCCGAGCGCGCCGAGAGCGATTCGCGCCGCGCCGGTTTTGATCGGTTTGAGTTTGGTTTCGTCGTGCGAAATGCCTTCGGGGAAAATGGCGATGCAGCGGTTTTGCGCAAGCAACTCGCGGCAGACGCGGAAAGTTTCGAGGTTTTTAGACTGATCGCCCTCGGCGTCAATTCGGCGATAAACGGGCAGCGCTTCGAGCGCGCGAATGATCGCGCCGCCGATCGGAATCGTAAAAAGCGTCGATTTCGCGAGAAAAGAAACGCGGCGCGGCAGCGAAACAAAGACCAGCGCCGGATCGACCAAACCGTTCGGATGATTGAGCACAAAAATTATCGGATCTGAAATTGGAACCGTTTCGACGTTGGTCGTTTCGATCCGTCGAAAAAAAAGCCGCAGCGCAATGCTGATCGCGGCGTGAATCAAACGGCGCAGCGCCGAGCCTTTGCCGAGAAAGATCATATTCCACCAGCGCAGAATTTTGATGGTCTCGTGAGATTGCTTTGCTTGGTCGCCTTCTTGCAATGAATAATTGCCCCGTCTTTGCGGCTTTGCGCCTTTGCGGAAAACTCATTTCTTTTCCCGCAAAGGCGCAAAGGTCATATTAATTCGCCCTAATTTCTTCCAAAACTTTGCGCGCCGCATCGATCAAATTCTCTGCTTCGATCGCGACGCGCAGAATGCCGTTCGGCGAAAATGCCGAGCCTTCGTGATTGGCTAAAACCTGCATCAGTTTTTCGGGCGCGACGTGCGCGTTTTCGCTTAGTTTGACCGCGAAACCGTTGTTCGTCCGATCGACCGAAATGATCTGCATCGCTTCGGCGAGTTTGCGGAGCCGCGCGTAATCGAACAGATTATTGACCGATTCGGGAATTTTACCGTAGCGGTCTTGAATTTCGTTGTAAATTCCCGAAAGTTTTTCTTCCGAATCGGCACTTGAGATGCGTTTGTAGGTGCGCAAACGCTGCGAAGTTTCGCTGATATAATCCTGCGGGATCGCCACATCAACCCCCAGATTAAGCGCGACGCTGATCTCGTCCTCGACCGTTTCGCCCTTTAATTCCTGAATCGTCCGTTCGAGCATTTTCGTGTAAAGATCGAACCCGAGCGCGTCGAGCTGTCCCGATTGCTGACCGCCGAGAATGTTTCCCGCGCCGCGCAATTCGAGATCGAGCGCAGCGATCCGAAAGCCCGCGCCGAGATCCGAAAATTCGCGGATCGCCGACAGCCGCCGCCGCGCGATCGGCGTCAGTTCGAGTTCCGACGGGATCAAAAGATACGCATACGCGCGGCGGTTCGAACGCCCGACGCGACCGCGCAGTTGATAAAGCTGCGACAAACCGTAATTATCGGCGCGGTTGATGATGATCGTATTCGCGCGCGGAATGTCGATGCCGTTTTCGATAATCGTCGTCGCAACCAAAACATCGAATTTATACGCGACAAAATCGAGCACCGCCGTTTCCATTTCCTTTTCGTTCATCTGCCCGTGCGCGATCACGACCCGCGCATTCGGGACGATATTTTTGACGTGCGCGGCAATCGTTTCGATCGTTTCGACGCGGTTGTGAATAAAGAAAACCTGACCGCTTCGCGCCATTTCCAGCTCGATCGCCGATTTGATAACGCCTTCCGAGAATTGCACGACCTGCGTATTGATCGCCAGACGGTCGCGCGGCGGCGTTTCAATCACCGACATATCGCGCATTCCGAGCAAGCTCATATTGAGCGTGCGCGGAATCGGCGTTGCCGAAAGCGTCAAAACGTCAACCATCTTTTTCAGTTGTTTGAGCTTTTCTTTATGGGCGACGCCAAAGCGCTGTTCTTCGTCAACGATGACGAGCCCGAGCTTCGGCATTTTGACGTCGTTCGACAAAATGCGGTGCGTCCCGATCAAAATGTCGGTCTTGCCTTTTTCGGTCGATTCGACGACCAATTTCTGTTCGCGCGCGGAACGAAAGCGCGAGAGCAGTTCGATTGAAACGGGAAATGCGGCAAAGCGTTGTTTAAAGGTTTCCGAATGCTGATAGGCAAGCACCGTCGTCGGCGTCAGGACGGCAACCTGTTTGCCGTCCATCACGGCTTTGAAGGCGGCGCGCATCGCGACTTCCGTTTTACCGTAACCGACATCGCCGACGATCAATCGATCCATCGGCACGCCCGCCTGCATATCGTTTTTCGTGTCTTCGATCGCGGTCGATTGGTCAACCGTCAGATCATACGGAAAAGCGTCCTCAAATTCCTTTTGCCACGGCGCGTCGGGCGAAAATGCGAACCCCGAAACCAGTTTTCGTTCGGCGTAAAGCCGCAGCAGCTCATCCGCCATATCGCGCATCGCGCGTTTCGCCTTCGCCTTTGTTTTCTGCCAGCCGAGCCCGCCGAGACGATCAAGCGCGGGCTGCGCCGCTTCGCCCGACGAATAGCGCGAAACCAGATCGAGCCGCTCGACCGGCACAAAAAGTTTCGTGTTATCGGCGTAAACGAGCAGCATAAATTCGCGCTCCGACCCCTGCGCCGAGATCATCTCCAAACCTTCGAAACGCCCGATGCCGTGATCGACGTGAACGACATAATCGCCCGTTTTGAGATCGCGAAAATCGGAAATGAACGCCCCGATATTGGTCTTTGGTCTTTGGTCTTTGGTCTTTGTTTTTTGATATTCGGCTTGAGTGTTTTCGCCGAAAATGTCGGTTTCGGTAAAAATTGTCAAATTCAAAGACGGAATTTCAAAGCCGTTCGAAAGATTGCCGACAAAGAGGTTTTCGGGCGACAGATTTGCCTTGTAATCGCGCAAAATTTCGATAAACCGTTCAATCAATCCGTGGGTTTGAAAGACAAATTTGAAATTCGCGAGCTGCGCTTTTGATTCCTCGACAAACTGCGCGATATCGCCGTGAAACTTGCGCGTCGAACGCGACCCGACCGCGATCTCGGAATCGATCCCGGCGGTCGGAAAAAGAAAAAGCGGCTTGCGATTTTTGTCAGCACCGACAGCGGTCGCCGATGGCGCTGACAAATCATTTTCAAACTCCAAAGCCTCGCCCGTTTGCGCCGCGCCTTTGCCGAGCAGACGCAGTTCGAGACGCTGTTTGGCGGCGAGCTTTGTGCGAAGCTCTGAGCCGCTTAAAAATAATTCGCCCGGTTCGAGACCGATCTCGCCGGCGTTTGTCAGTTCGGCGAAATGATTTTGCAAAGTTTCGTAATAGCTTGCCAGCGTATGTTCGACGAGCGGCGGTTCGTCGATCACGAAAACGGCGTCTTTCAGATAATCGAAAAGGCTCGATTCGCGCGCTTTCACAAGCGGCATCAGAAATTCCCAGCCCGAAAAAGATTCGCCTTCCGACGCAAAATCGGTGCGGTCTTTGACGGCTCTGAATTGTTTTTCGTCGGCGAATCTTTCGCGCGCAAAAAATGCCCAGTCGTTGAAATCGCGCGAACTCGCCGCAAATTCGCGCATCGGCGCGATCGAAATTTCCTTTAATTGCCCGACGGAAAGCTGCGTGTCCGCGTCAAATTCGCGAATCGAATCGACCGTATCGCCGAAAAATTCGATCCGCACAGGTCTTTCCGCCGTCGGCGACCAAACATCGATGATGCCGCCGCGAACCGAGAATTCGCCGATGTTTTTAAGCGGTTCTTCGCGAACATAACCGCCGGCGACGAGTTTTTCGATCAGATCTTCGGGCGCAAAATCTTCGTCGCGTTTGAGAACCGCGCCAAGCGCCAGCATTTCCTTCGGCGAAACGGTTTTCGTGATCAGAGATTTTGCCGAAACGATGATGAAATCCGCTTGCTCGAATGACAGATTCCAAAGCGTCAAAGCGCGTCTTTCGAGCGTTTCGGCATGCGGCGAAATTCCCGAATAAACGTCGGTTTCAAACGCCGGAAACGTCTGGATTTTGGATTTTGGATTTTGGATTTTGGATCGAAAAAATTCCAGATCGCAATTCCAGTCTTCGAGATCCTTGTTCGAATCGGTGACGATCACGAAAGTTTTCGCCGCTTGCGTTTGCAGATGCGATAAAACAAAAGATTTCGAAGAAACGGAGGTCAGACCGCCGATCGAAACGACACGAGTTCCGCGCCGGAGTTCATCGCGCAGACGGTTTATTTCGGTTGATTCTTCGGCAGCGAAAGGCATTGTTAGAGTTTAAGAAAGTTTAGCCGCGGATGCACGCGGATTGCGCGGATAATTTATTGGATTAAATCTGCGAAATCCGCGTGCATCCGCGGCTAAAAAATTACGGCAGAACCATAATTTTCGCTTCGCCCGTGATGAGCAGCTCGCCGTTTTGGTTTTCGCAGGTCGTTTCGATCGTCAGGATCGGTTTATCTTCGCGGATCTCTTTGACGACGGCTTTTGCCGTGACCGTATCGCCGATAAAGACGGGCGCCGTGAATTTCAGACTTTGGCTGAGATAGACGACCTTGTTCTCGCTCATTTTATAGCCCAAAACCGCCGAAATGAACGACGCGCCGAGCATTCCGTGCGCGATCCGTTTGCCGAATCTGGTTGTTTTCGCAAATTCTTCGTCGAGATGGATCGGATTGTGATCGCCCGAAACATCGGCGAATTTGCGGATC
>JBBQOA010000263.1:0-6422 GCA_038330465.1 Pyrinomonadales bacterium | reverse complement strand
CTTCATTTCAAAAGAGAGGGTTACTTCCGCGCCGTTAAAGCCTTGCGGATCGGGCAAAATGCTGATGTCGAGTTCGGTAATATTGACCTTGATGCCGAGCGCGGCAAAATCCGAAATAGTCGCGTCTTCCTGCGCGAGTGTCGGAAATTCCAGATTATTATGATCTTGCAGACCGATCGCTTTGATCGGAATACCTTTTGCCAGCAAATTTTTCACAAGCGCGATCGCGCCTTTGCGTTTGGCTTCGATTTCGAGCGAATAATCGTTGTAATAGAGCTCGGCGTCGGGGTCGGCTTCGTGCGCATACTGAAAGGCTTTCGCGATAAAATCTTCGCCGATGATCTTGAACCACGGCGTTTGCCGCATTGTGCCGTCGTCGTTTAAGGCTTCGTTGACGACGTCCCAACCTTTGATTTTCCCTTTGTAGCGACCGACAACCGCGTAAATATGTTCACGCAGACGTTTCAGCAATTGATCGCGGCTGACAAAATTTCCCTTTGCGTCTTTGAACACCCAATCAGGCGTTTGATTATGCCAAACCAGCGTGTGACCGACGATGAACATTCGATATTTTTCGCCAAACGCCACGTAGCGGTCAGCCGCTTCAAAATCAAAGCGGTCAGGCTGCGGATGAACCGCTGCCCATTTCAGAATGTTTTCGGGGGAGATCGTATTAAACTGAGTTTTGACGATGTTCGCGCCGCGTTTGTCTTCTTCAAAGATCTGTGCGCGATTGAGCGCCGCACCAATCAAAAAATAATCTTGACAGGCATCTTTAAGCGTCGTTTGAGCTTGGAGATTTATGATAAAACCGGTCGTCAAAAAGACGAGCAGACCGAGAAAAGGGACGAAATTGTTTATTTTTGACATTTTCAACATAATTGTGTCGGCGCGTAATTCAAGAATCAGTTTACTTTAACGGGAAACCGATTTGCCCGTCAAATAAATAATGCCGTCAGCCAATGCCCCGCGCCAATGTTCGGGGTTGTGGATCGCGTTCGGGATTTCCGCATAACCGACATTGTAGCCTTTTGTTTTTAAGACATCACGTAAGTGTTGATTTGTTTCGAGCATCGAAAGACCGACAGCATTTTTCTGGTTTTCGCTGCCGCCGACTTCGAGATAAAAACGCTGATTGAGTTTCGCGGAATTTTTGTATTGTTCGGTGAGCCATTCCGAAGGTGCAGACGCGCCTTCGTTGCCGCGCCAGAATGCGCCGCTTTGCGCGAGGATATTGCCGAAAAAATTCGGATATTTGAAGGCAACAAATGCCGCGCCAAGTCCGCCCGCGCTGTATCCGCAAAGCGTTATTTTATCGGCATCGCCGCTGACGCGAAAATTCTTCTGCGCCCACGGCAGCAGATCTTTCGCGACGAAATCGGCGAATTTCTGATGATTGGCAAGATCGCCGAGCCGGTCTTCGGAATTATCAACGAAAACCTGTACGGTCGGATCGATCTTTCCGGCGGCAAGCAGATTATCCAAAATGATGGGCGCGGGAATGTCTTTGACGTAATCTTCGCCGTCGAACGAAATGATCAGACGATAAGGCTCGGCGGCTTTCGCGTCAAACTGCGGCGGCGTGTAAACCCAAATTTTGCGCGTGCTGTTATATTGTTTGTCGTCAACCGTCAAGGCTTGTGTCTTGCCTTTCGGGACGTCTTTTTTCTCAAGGGTCCAATCGATAACGGATTGCTCGGTCGGCGTTGACTTTTGAGTGGAAGAAGTTTGCGCGCAAGCCGTCTGAAACGAAAAAAGTAAACAAAAAAGTGCGATTAATGATGATTTTCTCGGCAGCATATTTGCCAATACGTTTGATAACTTCAGATAGTTATATTTTTATGTTTTTCTACCTGATCTTAAAACATCTTTCCGCATCACCCCAAGATTGGATCAATACTATCAAATAAATTGCGAATCAAGGCTTTAATTTTTTCAGATGCTCGATTGCATTATCGTTTTTCGGGTTGAGTTCGAGCGATTTTTCGTAATATTTGATCGCCGATTCCTGATCACTTTTTGTCATAAATGCTTCGGCGAGGCTGTCCCAAGCGTTCGCGGAAGCGGGAAAATCGACCGTATTTTGTTTGAAAACTTCGATCGCGTCATCGATCTTTTTCCAACGTAAAAGCGTGTAGCCGAGACTGTTAAGTTGTGATTCATCAATTGTCAGCGCGCTGTTTTGCGTTCGTCGTTCGCGGTAATTAATTAATGATTGAGCCGCCCCTTTGGCAAATATTTCTTTCAGCAGTTCCCGCGCAGACGAATTGTATCTTTCATAGTTTAAATAATCGACGGCGGGATGTTTTCCGCCGATCGCATCAGCCAGAATTTCCGTCGTGATCGAAAGTCCGTTGAAACCGTTAGCAAAATAGACGATCGCGTCTTTGCGCGGCAAAAATGCGGTGAAATAGGCTTTGGTGTTGCCCTGATCGCCCCAGTGCCAAAACGATTTTCCTTCTTCGGTTGTTTCGAGCCCGACTCCGAGTCCCCAGAAAACCTGCGGCGATTTTTCGTTGACATTGATCTGCGGCGTGAACATCGCGGTTAATGTTTTCTTTTTTAATCCTTTGCCGCTTAAAAGCGCGATGATAAACCGCGCGTAATCTTCCGCTGTCGTCCGCAGACTTGCCGCTGCATTGACATCTTTTCCCTGATTTCGAAATAGTTTTTTACCGAGCAAATCGTGACGGTAAGCGCCGGTTTTGTCGTATTTATCCTGCCATTGATAACTGCTGCTCGTCATTCCCAAAGGTTTGAGAACGGTTTGCTGCATAAAATCTTCAAACTGCATTCCGGTGATTTTTTCAACGACTTTGGAAAGATAAACAAAACCTTCGCCCGAATAACTGAATTTTTCGCCCGGTGTGAAATTGATCGGCAAAGGTTTTGTTTCATCCTGCCGCCAGTTCGGAAAGCCTGTCGTGTGACTTAAAACTCTTCGCGCGGTGATCAGATCAATTCGCGCATCGTCGCCGACTTCGTAATTATTGCCCAAATATTTATTAAGCGGCACGTCCAGATCGAGTTTGCCTTCGTCAACCAGTTTCAAGACGCCATATGCAAAAATGACCTTGCTGAGTGAGGCGGCTTCGAAAACCGTTTCGGTCGTGACGGGGGCATTTGTTTCGGCATTTTGGACACCGAAACCTTTGCTCCAAACGATTTTGCCGCTGCGTATCAAAACCGCCGAAAGTCCCGGCACATCCGCTGATTTCATGAGGTTTAGAATGTCTTTTTCCAAACTCTCGATCGCCGTATTGGTTGGTTTTGAGCCGCTTAACGGCAGATATTTATTCTTCTGTGCCGAAATTGATGCGGAAAATAAAGTCAGGCACAAAAAAAGCGATAAAATTGATCGGTTGATTATTTGATTTTTCATCTTTAAAAAACTCTCTGAGTTTTAGTCTAAACGTATTCAATGGATTTCTAAATTATAAACACCGCGCCGAAGATTTTTATGACAGCAAAAGATGAAAAACGTCATCAGCTTTTGATAAAATAATCGCCTGTCACAAACTTTGATCACGTTCGTCTGATGATTGGCAGGGAAGTTTATGATGATTGACGATCAAAAAGTAGAGGTTTTCCGGCGGCATCGGGTGCGACTATTTGGAATTGCGTATCGAATGCTCGGGACGCAAAGCGACGCCGAAGATATTTTGCAGGAAGCCTACATTCGTTGGCATCAGGCAGAGACGAATGGAATCGAAACGCCCGAAGCGTGGCTCGTGACGGTCGTTACGCGGCTCGCGATCGACCGTTTGCGGCGCGCTTCGGCGGCGCGTGAAACATATATCGGTCCGTGGCTGCCCGAACCGCTGATCGTCTCGGACGCGCCTTCGCCCGAAGCCGAGTTGGAATTTGCGTCGAATCTTTCGATCGCGTTTATGGTTTTGCTCGAACGTCTCTCGCCGCTTGAGCGTGCCGCGTTTCTGCTGCACGATATTTTCGATTGTGGTTACGCCGATATTGCGCGCATCGTCGGGAAGACCGAAACGGCTTCGCGCCAGTTGATTCATCGCGCGCGTGAGCGTGTCCGCGCCGAGAAAACGCGATTTAAAGCCAGCGAGCAGGAACGCGTCAAGCTCATCAAAAAGTTTTCCGCCGCCTCAGCCGTCGGCGACAAAAAAACGCTCCTCGCGCTGTTTTCCGATGAAATTTCGATGCTGTCCGACGGTGGCGGCAAGATCACGGCGGCACGGAAAATCGTTCGCGGCAAGCATAAAATCGCGCGGTTGTTTGCGATCACGGGTGCGAAACACGGCACATCGTTCAAAAATATGCTTGCCACGATCAACGGCGACCCCGGTTTGTTGACGTTCTACGAGGAAAAACTTTTCGCGGCGACCGTCTTTGAATTTGCGGACGGCAAGATCTCGGCAATGTATCGCGTGATGAATCCCGACAAACTAAAGGCTTTCACCGAATTGGACGAGAAAAGTTTTTCTTTAGACATCTCTCCAAAATAGAGAGTTGAGAAATTCAAAGGGAATTTTAACGCCAAGACGCCAAGCCGCCGAGACCGCCAAGAGAAATTCGGCGAAAAGGCGAAAAGTTTAGCCAAACTCGCTTGAAATTTGAAGTATTTATCAGAAATTCAACCAAACATTTTTGATCAAAACCCTTTAGCGGCTTTGCGCCTTGGCGTTAAAAAAAACTATTTTGAACATTTTTCTTTATAAAACCCTTCCGTCAACGAAAAACCATTTGCCTAATTCTTTCAGAAAATTGGAGTGTTCGTGATGAATTTGCGGCTGCTGATCGGCGTCCAGATAATATGCTTTGAATTCGACCTTTCCTTGTTTTTCTTTAGCAGTTCCGTCAACGGTCGAAAGTATTTCCAAACGCTGCCAACGGCTTGCTTTTGCCCATTGTTCAATTGTCCGCGCATTGTGAAAGCGGCGCGTCGAAGGATGGATCGAGCGCAGAATATATTCGACATTGACAGTTGCGTAAGCCGTATAACGCGAACGCATTAATTCTTCCGCCGTCGCGGGTTTGCCGATTCCGCTGATAAATGGCTGACAACAATCTTCAAATTCACGTCCCGAACAGCAATAACAATTCATTTTGGATTTAATTATCGATATTTCCCATCGTTATTTCAAACGAAATAACATTTTTATAAAAATATTTTCTAACCTGTCACAAACCCGAAAACTCGATCGTCTTGAGTAATGAAAGCCGAAATTTTAAGGCTCGATACATAAAAAAGGAGATCATAAATATTATGAAACAGAGAATTAATGCTTATGAAAAAGGTCAGGGCGCATTAAAGGCGATGATGGGTTTGGAAGTATATCTGGCGAAATCGACGATCGAACATTCGTTGCTGCACCTTATTAAATACCGCGTTTCGCAGATCAACGGCTGCGCTTATTGTCTCGATATGCACTCGAAAGACCTGCGCGCAATTGGCGAAACCGAACAGCGTCTTTTCGTGCTCGATGCGTGGCGCGAAGCCCCGTTTTACACCGACCGCGAACGCGCCGCGCTTTTATGGGCGGAATCTTTGACGAAAATTACCGAAGGACACGTCCCCGATGCAGTTTACGAGGAAGTCAGGAAACAATTTTCCGAAGAAGAACTGATCGATTTAACGCTCGCTGTCACGACGATCAACGCGTGGAATCGTATCAGTATCGCGTTTCGCGTCGAAGTCGGAGATTATCAACCGCCTGCACTTTCGGCGCATACGACGAAATAATTTTCGGCATTAGTCACGGCGGGCGTCAATGATAATCGTGTCGGGTAAAATCCATTAAGTTTATTCTTTAATGGATTTTACCTTTTCCATTACCTCATTCAAATCGATATTGTTCAAATCAGTAATTTTCGCGCAGATTTCCATTAGTAATTTATCCTGTGCATTGCCTTGTTGTTTGGCGACCGCGTAAGGCAAATCTTCGCGGAAGGTGACCATCGAATATTTGGAAAAATAATCCGAGAATGTTTGTTCCAAAAGCGTTTCAAGCTGGCGTTTCTTTTGAAAAACCGGATCGGCGACGGCGTCGCGCATTTCGTAGAAATTTTCTTCGGCGAGGTCGCAGATCGCGTCGGCGTTCGGTTTTCTTTTGGTTGTGTATTCGTCGAAAACCTTTTCCCAATTCGTGCCGTGTTTTTCGATCATTGAGTCAAGCACGCGGCAATCTTCAAAAGCGCAATTCATTCCTTGCCCGTAAAACGGGACCATCGCGTGTGCCGAATCGCCGAGAAGTAAGGCTTTTCCTTGCACATTCCACGGCAAACATTTGACTGTGCCAAGATTTCCGGTCGGATTCGTGAAAAAATCTTCCGCAAGCGAAGGTATCAGCGGAATCGCGTCGGCGAAATTGGTTTCAAAGAATTCAAGCAATCTGTCAGAACCGCCTGCCGTAGCGGGTGGTTTAACTTTACTATTTGAAACTTTCAAATTATCG
>JBBQOA010000262.1:0-6427 GCA_038330465.1 Pyrinomonadales bacterium | reverse complement strand
ACACCAACACTCAACTCCGCAATTACACCTCTGATCCCCGCCGAACCGCTAGCCAATCCTGTTGGCGCAACGCTCGTTTACAGCGATTTGAATTTTATACAGCTCGGCTTTTTACTTGAAAAAATTCACGGCAAATCTTTGGACGAAATTGCAAAAGCGGAAATTTTTAAGCCTTTGAAGCTCGGAAATACGTTTTTTAATCCGCCGCGCAGCCGCCGCGAAGAATTTGCCGCGTCGGAATTCGGCAATTATTTCGAGAAACAAACCTGCCTTGATCTGGGTTACGACGTTTCAGATCATGATTGGCGCGATTATCAGATCGGCGGCGAAGTTCACGACGGCAACGCCTGGTTTATGGACGGCGTTTCCGGTCACGCCGGACTTTTTTCAAACGCCGAACAAACCTTTCGAATCGCGCAACAATTTCTTGCCGAAGAATCAATCCTGTTAAAGCCCGCAACCTGCAAACTTTTTCGCACGAATTTCACGCCCGGTTTAAATGAAGCGCGCTCGCTCGCGTTTCAGCTTGCCGAAACGCCCGAATCAACGGCTTCAAACGCTTTATCAAAAGACAGTTTCGGGCATCTCGGCTTTACCGGAACTTCGCTCTGGATCGAACCCGCACGCGAGCGAATTTTTATTCTTCTGACCAACCGCACACACGCGCACGCGCTCCCGTTCGTCAATATCAATTCCGTTCGAAGAAGATTTCACGAACTCGCGCAAGCAAGTTTAGACTTCAAGCTTTAGTTTGCCACGGCAGCGAAGCGCGGCGGCTGGCACGCTGAAGCTTAAACTCTGTGGATTTGCACAAAAAAACTGTCACAATCGCGGACTTTCAAAGATTTCAGACATCTAAAATAACAAAAACACAATCTTAAAGGGGCGTTTTCGCAAAAAAGCGACAATTTGTTTGGAGAAAAAAGCGATGAAAAAATTTGCGTTGGTTTTAACTTGTCTGGGTTTGTTTAGTAGTTTGATCTTGGCGCAATCGCGTCGTCCGCGCATCGTGACGGCAACGCCTTCGCCGACACCGCCGACGATAAAAAATGATTCGTCACTTCCGACCGACCGCCGCCCACCGGTTCTCCAGGGCGGCAAAACAAACCCGCAAACGACGCCGACGCCGGTCAATGATAACAAAGAAGTGATCGAAGACGATAACGAGGTCATCAAAGTTGAAACCAATCTCGTGACGATGCCCGTTTCCGTTCTCGACCGCGACGGCAGATTTATTTCGGGTTTGACGCAGCGCGATTTTCAGATCTTTGAAAACGGCGTTCAGCAAAAGGTCGAATATTTTCAATCGGTCGAACAGCCTTTTACCGTTATTTTGCTGATTGATGTGAGTCCTTCGACGCAGTTCAAGATCGACGAAATTCAGGATGCGGCGATCGCTTTTGACAATCAACTGCGGCGCGACGATAAAGTTCAGGTGATTGCGTTCGACGAAAAAGTTCATATTTTAAGCCCGGTCACGAACGACCGGCGAGTTTTGCAAAACGCGATCCGGCAGACCGAATTCGGCGACGGAACGAGCCTTTATGAAGCGGTTGATTTTGTCATCGGACGGCAGCTCCAAAAGATTCAGGGACGCAAGGCGGTCGTGCTTTTCACTGACGGCGTTGACACGACTTCGCGGCGCGCCAATTATCAAACGACGATTCGCGAAGTTGAAGAAGCCGAAGCGTTGTTTTACCCGATCCGCTACGATACGCAAAGTGATATGAACGGCGGCTGGGGCGGCGGCGGTTCGCAGAATCGTTATCCGCCCCGTCAGCAAGGCGGAATCGGCGGAATTCTCGGAACGATCCTCGGCGGCGGAAATGTTCAGATCGGGAGAGGCGGCGGCGGCAGGAGAAGCGGCTCGACCAGTTCCGAATACGAAACGGGCAAAAAATATCTGGAAGATCTTGCGCGTAATTCGGGCGGGCGTTCATTTGAAGCGCGCAATAATCTGAACGCGGCTTTTTCGGGCATTGCCGAAGAACTTCGCCGTCAGTATTCGATCGGCTATTATCCCGAAACGGTCGGCAAAACCGGCGACCGCAAGCAGATCCGTGTCCGCGTGATGCGTCCGAATCTCGTCGTCAGAGCCAAGTCGAGCTACATCGTCGGCGCAAACGATAATAAGCTGGCGGGCAAATAAAGGTTAAAAAAGTGGAAAAGTGGAAAAGGGAAAAAGTTTTGTTTCTTCAGGCAAGCCAACTTTTTCCCTTTTAACCTTTTCCCTCTTTTGACCTTTTCCCCTTTTGCATCTTTTCTTAAAGCTCGCGGCATCTTACAATCTAACTTCGAGGTGCAAAAATGAAAAGTCTCGCAATCTTCTGCTGTTTGGCGACAATTTGTCTGAGTTTTACGATAAATTCTGCCCAATCGCGCCGTATTTCGGGCGATCTGAATAAAAAAAACGATCAACGCGAAATAAAACCCGTCCAACGCCCGACGCCTCCGAACATCAATGCGACCGCGCAATCTCAACAAAAGACGAACGAAAACGACGAAGTTGACGATGCTGACGTGATCACGGTCGATACGGGAATCGTTTCGATCCCGGTCAAGGTTTTAGACCGCAGCGGCAGATTTATCGGCGGGCTGACGAAGGAAAACTTTAAGGTTCTCGATGATAACATCGAACAGGAGATCGCGTATTTTTCCAATGAACAACAGCCTTTTACGGTCGCACTCGTTTTGGATATGAGCTTTTCGGCAAAATTCAAAGCCGAAGAAATTCAAGCGGCGGCGCTTGCCTTTATCGATCAGCTGCGACCGAATGACAAGGTGATGGTCGTTTCCTTCGATCAGGAAATTTATATGCAATGCGAGCCGACCAACGACCGCAAGGTTTTGCGAAAGGCGATTCGCCGCACGAAGATCTCTTACGGAACGAGTCTTTACGACGCGATCGATCTGGTCATCAATCAAAAGCTCAAAAATATCACGGGGCGCAAGGCGATCGTGCTTTTTTCGGACGGCGTTGACACGAGCAGTGTGAAATCGAACGATCTGCTCAATTTAAGCGACGCCCTCGAACTCGACGCGCTGATCTACCCGATCGAATACGACACTTTTAACGAAGTTCAGACGATGAAAAACAAGCCGGTCATCCGGCAGCCGAAAATATCGATCCCGTCGAATGATGGAAATTCGCTGCCGAACATCGGCGGCGTCGGCGTGATGGACGGCAAGGGAACGACCGCCGAAGAATATCAAAAAGCCGACGAATATTTAAATGAAATGGCAAACCGGACGGGCGGCAGGCTTTACAAAGCCAGCACGATTGATAATCTTTCGACCGCTTTTTCGAGGATCGCGAGCGAATTGCGCGAATATTACAGTCTCGGTTTTTATCCGAAGGAAGAAACGGAAGTCGGCAAAAAACACCGGATCAAAGTCCGCGTTGACCGGCGC
This sequence comes from Pyrinomonadales bacterium, assembly GCA_038330465.1. Classification (GTDB taxonomy): domain Bacteria; phylum Acidobacteriota; class Blastocatellia; order Pyrinomonadales; family Pyrinomonadaceae; genus JAFDVJ01. The sequence goes on along the minus strand of JBBQOA010000262.1, from coordinate 3,016 downwards.
GGCGTCATCGTCAAAGCGCGTGACAGTTATTCTGTGAAGAAAGAAAAAGTGAAAGGAAAAAAATAAGCGAGCAGTAAAAAGTAAAAAAGAGCGTCTTAACCCGATTTTGAGTTAAGACGCTCTTGATTTTTTGCTGCCTTACTTATTTTTTATTGATCGAAGATTCGGCTTCGTTTTCTAAGATGGCGGCTTTATCGGGACCCATTTCCCAATCTTCAACCAACTGACTGTCAACGACCGATTCGATCGAGGCTTGAATCGAAGTCGGGACATTCGAAAAGAAATCGTAGCCCGTCAAAGATTCGACCGTGTCAACGCTGACGCGGTATTGCCGCCAATCGCTGACGACGTTGTTGTTATTCGGTAGATAAACGGCGATCAGCCGCGTCGCGCTCGTCACCCGCGAAACATCGTTCGTGCCCTGCGGAATGACCATAATTACTTTCCAGGTGTTTGCCGGAATTGCGACGTGACCATTGGCGAGCGTGCCGATGCTGCCTTGTCCGCCCGAAATGATGTAAAGCTCGTTGCCGGAATTGGCTAAAGTTCGGCAATAACTTTCGAGATTCGCCCACGTTTGCTGATTATTGGTCGGCGCCTGCGGGATCATATTGTCCATCAAAAATGTCGCGTCGTTGTCGGCGACGGTTTTCGTGCGGTCAGCCGACGGACACATATGTCCGCGATCATAACCCGAACCCGAAAAATCGGTTGCCAGCACCTGATACCAACCGACGGGCAAAGTCGTGTCGGGACGGAAACTGTCCTGCCGCGCCGTCGATCCGAGCCACGACGGGTCGAGATGCCACGAAACCCAATTCGGTCTGCCGTTATCGCGGTGATACGACATCGCGTACTGCGGTTTTTCCATCAGATAATTGGTCGGTTGCGCAATGTCGGTGGTCGCGCCCGACGGATTGCCCATCGTCAAATGAACGCTCGACGAAGGCGGCGGCGTCGCGGTCGGTGTCGGCGTTGCCGTCGCGGTCGGCGTCGGCGTTGGCGTCGGCGTCGCGGCAACGTAATCGGTAATTGAAATATTGTCGAAATTGATACGATTCGCGCCGCCTGAAATCTTCCGGATCTCGAAACGGATCGCGCCCGCGTTGTTGACCGTAAAACTCGCGGTTGAAAGCGACGTCGAACTCGTCGTCACGGTCGAACCGACCTTTGTCCAGGTCGAACCGCTGTTCGTCGATTTATAAAGATCCCACGTGCTGGTGCCGTCCGTGCCGTATTCGGCGTGCTGGATCGAAACGGTTCCGGCGCTCGAAACGTTGAAATTCATCGTCACCTTGCCCGTGTTGCGGACGCGCGCCGACCACGAACCCGTTTTGCGGTCGCTCGTCGTGTTGCCCGTCAGAGCATCGTTAAGATTCCAACTGCCCGTGCCGAGCGTCACATTGGCGGCGGCATACGCCGTTTTCCCGCCGGCTTCAAACCCTTCGGTTAAAATGGTCGCGGCTTGCGAACCGGTGCCGAAAAATCCGACAAAAGTACTCACCGTCAACAAAAGAATCGCAGTTATACCTGTATAAAATCGTTTTTTCACGCTTTTCTCCTTAAAGTGGTTGTTTAGTTTGCAAAAATAAAGCCTAATTATTTCGATTGAATTTAGTGTTACCAGAAGGGGAAACCTTTATGAACAAATATTAGACGGTTTACGAGCGGAAAGTCAATATGTTTTTCAAAAGTGGAATTGTTGAAACCAAGTCAGAACCGTCTGCGGTCGCGAGCGGTTAAATCGTTGATGGAAAGAGTTCGTAATTAGGCACAGAAAACCGCCCGCGACCGCAGACGGTTCTGACTCTATAAACTTTGAAAAACTAAACAACCGTTCCGTCGGCAATGGTCGCGGTTTTTGGGACGATGATGATGCCTTCGCGGATATAATACGAACCTTTGGGGCAGTCGGCGGTTTCGACATTGTTGTTATTGATCAATTGAACATTGTTGCCGATGCGCGTGTTTTTATCGATGATCGCGCGGCGGATGACCGTGTTCTTCCCGATGCCGACCGCCGGAATCTGACGGCTGCTGTTGGCTTGAATTTCCTCGATCGATTCATAGAAATCCGAGCCCATAATGATCGAACTTTCGATCCGCGTGCCTTGGTCGATCCGCGAGCGCAAACCGATGATCGAATTTCGCGCGTACACGCCGTTGAGGATGCAGCCTTCCGAAATCATCGAAGTATCGATGTCGCAATTCTGCACTTTCGACGGCGGCAGATAGCGCGAACGCGTGTAGATCGGCGCGTCGGTGTTAAAGAAATTAAACTTTGGCAAGGGCGCGGCGAGATCGAGATTGGCGTCGTAAAAAGCGCGGATCGTTCCGATGTCTTCCCAGTATTTTGTATAAAGATGCGCCTGCACGTTGTATTTTTCGATCGCCGACGGAATGATCTCTTTGCCGAAATCAACCCGCGACTCGTCTTCTTTGAGAAATTCGATGAGCCGTTCGTAATTAAAAACGTAAATTCCCATCGACGCCAAAAACGGACGTTTCTCGCTTTCTTCTTGGGTCAAACCGAATTTCGTCGTGTCCACGCGCATCGATTCGAGCGCGTCGCCCTTCGGTTTTTCCTTAAATTCAACGATCCGTCCGTCGCCGTCGGCTTTCAGCAAACCGAATCCTTCGGCTTCGTCGGGGCGGCACGGAATGACCGAAACCGTGATGTCGGCTTTCGTTTCAAAATGCCGCGCGAGGAATTTGCGGTAATCCATCCGGTAAAGATGATCGCCCGAGAGGATCAGCACGGTGTTCACGCGCCAGTCGCGGATATGCGGAATCATCTGCCGCACCGCATCCGCCGTTCCCTGAAACCATTCGGGAGAGTCGAGACGTTGTTCCGCCGCGAGCACTTCGACAAAGCCGGTCGAAAAGGACGAAAATCGGTAGGTGCGCGAAATATGCCGGTTGAGCGAAGCCGAATTATACTGCGTCAGCACAAAGATCTGCGTGATGCCCGAATTGATGCAGTTCGAAACGGGTACGTCGATCAAGCGATATTTTC
>JBBQOA010000261.1:0-6435 GCA_038330465.1 Pyrinomonadales bacterium | reverse complement strand
TTAGGAAATCTTGTGGAAGCTGCCGCAAGATTACACGATCAATGAAAAATTCCGCTGGGGAAATTCGCTCGTCGTGCTGTTTCTGACGCAGCGCAGTTTGCTTTTCGGAATGCCGCTGACGCTGATCGCGCTTACGAAAATTTGGGAAATCTTTTCAAGCGAAAAAACGGAAGCAGAAATTGATGTTGAAAATCCAAATAAAAAAACATTTTCCATTCTCCATTTTCCGTTCTCCATTTTCCTCGTCGGTCTGCTCGCCGGAATGCTGCCGCTGATCCACGTTCATTCGCTCGCGGCGCTCTTTGTCGTTTGCGCGCTGCTGTTTTTCTTTAGTTTTGATAAATGGCGCGAATGGATCGCTTTTGCGGTCGGCGTCGCGCTCGTCGCCGTGCCCGAACTTATCTGGTCGCTGACGGGCAGCGCGACCAACTTGAGTAAATTTATCGAACTGCATTTCGGTTGGGACGCGGGCAAACAAAATATCGTGATGTTCTGGGCAAAAAACATCGGACTTTTCGCGCCGCTTTTGATTGCCGGACTTTTTCTGTTTTTTTTAATGCAAAGACGCCAAGCCGCCGAGAATTCTGAACCAAAAACCAAAGACCAAAAACCAAACGCCGAAAACTTCCTGATTTTCTACATTCCCTTCGCGTTTCTTTTTCTGATCTCGAACACATTCAAACTCGCGCCGTGGGAATGGGACAATATCAAGGTTTTGATCTATTGGTTTATCGGTTCGCTGCCGTTTGCGGCGTTCGCGCTCGCCTGGGCGTGGGAGAAAAAAGCGGTTTTCAAGATCATCGCTGCCGTTTGTTTCATCGCTTTGACGCTTTCGGGCGCGCTCGATGTCTGGCGGACGATCTCGGGGCAGATCAATTATAAAGTTTTTGACAAAGACGCCGTCAAGATCGCCGAACTGATCAAACAAAAAACCGCGCCGAACGCGCTGTTTCTTAACGCGCCGACCTATAATTCGGCGGTCGTGCTCGCGGGCAGACGTTCCTTGATGCGTTACTCGGGGCATCTTTCGTCCTACGGCATCGATTACGAAGCGCGCGAATCGGAAGTCAAAAGAATTTATGGAGGAACGGCGCTTGCCGACCGGCTTTTGCAGAAAAATAATATCGAATATGTCATAATTTCGCCGGAAGAAACGGCTAATACGGAAGTCCGCGAGGAATTTTTCTACAAATTTCCGGTCATCGCGGAAGTCGGGGCGTATAAAGTTTTTAAGGTAAAATAATTGAAGCGCCGGACGCGCCCGGTAAAGAAATGAACGAAGAACTCGAAACGAACAACGAACAACCGAAAACTGATTATCTTTGGCTGATCAGCTGCGTTTTAATTACCGCCGTCGCGTCATTTTTGCGTTTCTTTTGGCTCGATCTGAAACCGCTTCATCACGACGAAGGCGTCAACGGCTATTTTTTGACAACGCTTTTCCGGAGCGGCGAATATAAATACGATCCGGCGAATTATCACGGTCCCGATCTTTATTACATCGCGCTTGCCGTGACAAAAACTTTCGGGCTGAACACTTTCAGCATTCGGGCGAGCGTCGGAATATTCGGCGTGCTGATCGTCGTGCTGGCGTTCTTTCTGAAAAAATATATCGGCAAAACCGGCAGTCTCTGCGCCGCGCTCTTTCTCGCGCTCTCGCCCGGAATGGTCTATATTTCGCGCTATTTTATTCACGAAATCCTCTTCGTTTTTTTTACTTTCGGGATCGTTCTTTCTGTTTTGTTCTTTATCGAAAAACGAAAAGCGGGCATCGGCGCGATTGCGTGGACTTCGCTGCTTTTGCTCATTTGTTTTCTGCCGTCGGCACTTAATCTGGCAAGCGTGCTCGGCGGCGAAAACGACATACTTTTATGGGTTTTACGCGCCCTGTTTTTTCTCGTCGAAGCCGCGCTCGTCTTTTTCGTCATCCGAATGCTGCTCGCGTGGAACGAAGGTCAGCCCGTTTATTTGATCCTCGCGGCGGCGTCGGCAGTACTGCTTTTTGCGACCAAGGAAACGGCTTTTATCACGATCGGGACGATGGCGATCGCCGTCGTTTGTGTCTGGATCTGGCGTAAAATAAATTCCGCCAATGGATTCGCAAAAAACAAGTTCTGGATTTTTTCGGCGTTCAGTGTCGTTGCTTTGTTCGGCGCGGCGTATGAATATAAAAAATTTAAGGAAGGCTACAAAGTTCTCTCTGAAAACTTTTCTGCCACGAACGATCCGAATCAGACTTATCTTTTTTACGCGATAATCGCGCTAATCGGCATTTCCGCAATCGCCTGGCTCGCTTTTTTGTTCGTCAATCGCCGAGAAACCGAAACCGAAATTTCCGAAGATTCGCAATTAAATTGGACGAATTTTCGCGCCAAACTGACGGCTTCCGATAATTGGGAATTTATTCTCGTCAAAAGTGCGCTCGACGCGGCGACCATTTTTTTAACGTGGCTTTTCGTGCGTTATGCAATCGATCTGCTGATCGCGTGGAAGGCAAATAAAACCCTGTCGGCGGCGCTCGACAAGATAATTTTAACAAATGTCGATTACACGATCTTAGCCGTTGCCGTTTTTCTGTTCGCCGTTGCCGCCGTCATTTGGCTGGCACGCCGACCGGTAAAGTTTTCGGTCGATTTTGTCTTGATGATGATCGTTATGACGATCGTTTTTCTCTATGTCGGCGCGCTTTTTTTCTCGTCGTTTTTCACTTATCCCGAGGGTTTGAAAGGCGCGTTCGAGGCTTACGCGATCTGGACGAAAACGGGCAAAATCGACCACACGCAAAACGGCAATTGGGCTTATGTTCGCTGGGGAATGTTCATCGAATCGCCGATCTTGCTGCTTTCCGCGCTCGGGCTTCTGATCTCGCTTTACAAGGCGCGGCATCGTTTTGCGATGTTCGCCGCGCTCTGGGCGTTCGGGCTTTTCGCGGCTTATACGCTGATTCCGTATAAAACGCCGTGGCTCGCGCTCTCGTTTCTGCTGCCGATGTGCATCGCGGCGGGCTACGCCGTCAACGAATTGCTCGCGTCAACGAATATCGGCGCGAAAGTTTTGGGCGGCGTCTTGGCAATTACGGCAACTTGTATTCTCGCTTTTCAAACCTACGATCTGAATTTCGTGCGCTACGACAGCGACGCGATGCCGTATGTTTACGCGCATACGAAACGCGGATTTCTTGATCTGATCAAACAGATCGAGCATTACGCCGACAAAAGCAGACTTGGCAAAGAAGCCAAGATCGAGATCGTTTCGCCCGATTACTGGTCGATGCCGTGGTATATGAACGATTATCCGAACGCGGTCTTTGACGGCAAGCTTGTTGATGCGACGACCGCCGAAATGATCGTCGCCAAAAAAGAAGAACAGGACGCCGAAGTCGTCGCGCGCTACGCTTTGCATTACAAATACGCCGGCGAATATCCGCTGCGTCCGGGCGTTGATCTGATACTTTTGGTGCGAAATGATCTGGCGGATTCGGACGCGCAAGACATTTATGAAGTTTTCGGCGAACCGCTGACGATCACGCCCGAAGACGAAATTCCTGTGCAAAAGGATTTTCCGGTTGAAAAAAAGGAAAAGAAGAAGAAATAAGCAAGTGACCGGTTTGAGGCTTGAAGTTTAAGCTGAAATCAAAGTTGCGTAAAATTGTCAGATAAAATTTAGCCGCGGATAAACGCGGATTTCGCGGATAAATCAATTAAAATCCGCTTATCGTCCGCGTTTATCCCCGAGCTAATAATTCTTATTTTTCACGCAATTCAATATTAAAACTTGAAACTCAAAAACAGGTGTTGCCGATCGTGATAAAATTGGCGCTCTCTTTGTGACCGTAATCTTCGCCGTGCCAGAGTTTTAGATTTTCGGTAATAGCGTCGTAATCTGCCGCCGAGTATTTCGGGTAGCGTTTTTGCCATTCGGCACAGGCTTGTTTTTTGACCGTTCGGCGCACGACGCCGCGAAAACCGAAAAAATTTGCGTAGATCGACGGATTGAACGCTTCGCTCAGATGGTCTGAGATAAACGGTTTGAGCAGCGATTCGTGTTGTAAGTTGAGGTTTTCGTTAAATTTCCACACGCCGCCGCTTAAAACCAGCATCGGCGGAAGCACTGCGTCATCGATCTTAATTTCCCGCGTTAAGTTTTGATAAAATTTCAATCCCGCGAAATTTGCCGCCAGATCAGCGTTCGAATAAACGCCCGAAACCCAAAAACCGTAATAAGTTTTCTCGGTCATTCTGCCCCAATTGACCGCTTTGCGGAGCGCTTCTTCGGACGAGAGATCTTTCTTTTTGCGATCCTCGACCATTCGGTAATAGGTGTAGCCCTGCTGAAAAATATGCGCGATCTTGTCGATCCCGAATTCGCTTCCGTAGAGCTTGACAGTCTCGCTGATCGTGAAATAATTGCTCGGAAATGTGCGGTAGATCGATTTGCTGAACGACGTTTTATACCGCGCGGGCTGCGCCTTGAACTCGTGCGATTTCATCCAAGAGTCGGAATTCGTAAAAGGCGGAATGCCGCCGCCGAGCGGTTTAAAAACCTCGCGCGCGAGAGTTTCTTCGGAACGCAGCGCGGCGAGTTTTGCCGTTTCTTTTTCCGCCGGATCGCAACCGCCGCGTTTGGAATTTCCGTCCAAACAATCTTGATGCGTTCTAATTTCAGCGTTTACTTTATTGACCGCTTTGTGCAGATTTTCCGCGACATAATCCGCCACTTCATCGCCGATATCGGCAAGCGGTTCGGGCGCGAGATCATACTGGTCGGTTTCAAAAGCCGACACCGAAAAGAGCGGCATCAGCAACGCGGCGCATAAAAAAATGGCGGCAGTCTTTGGCAGTTTCATAAATTCTTACTCAAACATTTTTGTTAATCGTCCGTTGCGGCTTTCGGTTTTCGGCGTTCGTCCAGCCGTAATTCGATTCGATGCACAAAGGTGAGAACGATCAGCGTCAGAATCGTGCTTAACAAAGCCAGTCCCAAACCGCCCAAACCGACGGCGACCCCGACCGACGCCGCGATCCAGACGCTCGCGGCGGTCGTCAAACCTTTGATTTGATGCTCATCGTTTAATTTGAGAATCGAACCCGCGCCGATAAAACCGATGCCCGTGACAATTCCCTGAATGACCCGCGAGACGCCATCCGAACTCATCCCGTAGCCCAAACACGCGAGCATAAAAACAGTCGAGCCAAGCGTAACGAGAATATGCGTTCGCAATCCGGCGGGTTTGCCGGTCCATTCGCGCTGAACGCCGATCGCGCCACCGAGCAAAGCCGCCGCCGTCAAACGGATCAAGACCTGCGTCAATAGCCGCGTATCAGGCAAACCGCGTGTTAATTCTTCCCAGAAAATATCCATTTTGCCGCACCTTGTGCTTTACTAACTTACATTTTAGCAAAAAGATCGCAAAATAGTTTTATTCGGCGACGCCGGACGCATTCCGAAACGACGTTAAAAAGATTTTGCAGTCGGAAAAATTTCCGATATTTTTCGGCACAGACTTTGCTTTTGCTCAAATAATCAGCGCGAACTGACTGAAAATCGAACATTATTTTACCGGTGAGGATGAAAACGTGAAGAAGAAGGAAAACGAACTGAAAGAATATAATTCCGAATCAAATGCCGTGTCGGATTTAGACGGTTATCATACGCCTTCGTCGGTCGAAGAACTGACGGATACGAACATTAAAACAATTCTGCAGCTTGAAAACGCCGCCAAAGCAAAACAAACATTGACTGAACGGCTCGCTAAATTAATTGCCGATTTTTGCGGAAGTATGACCTTTGTGTGGGTTCACGTCTTCTGGTTCGGCGGCTGGGTTCTCGCCAATTCCCTGCCGGGCATCGCGCATTTCGACGAGTTTCCTTTTACATTTTTAACGCTTGTCGTCTCGCTCGAAGCGATCTTTCTTTCGACCTTTATTTTGATCAGTCAAAATCAGGAAACACGCCTTGCCGAACGCAATAATCATCTTGATCTGCAGATCAATCTGCTGACCGAACAGGAAAACACGAAAATGCTGCGGATGCTCGCGCAGATCGCCGAAAAGCTCGATATTCAAGTTGACGACGACCCCTCGGTGCGGGTTTTGGAACAATCGACGCGCCCCGAAAAACTGGTCGAACAGATCGATCAGGAAAGCGAGCAAAACAAATCGGCACCGAACCAATCCAAATAGCTGATTGATTATCTTGAATCTTTTGCCAAGCAGGTTTAGGATTTGCAAATGGGAAAAAATGCAAAGGATATTTCCGAAAGTTGGCAGCCCGAACCGCGCTGGCACGTGCTGATCGCCGTCGCCGCCGTCGGCGGTTTATATGCCGCGCTGCCGTCCGAACTGATCATCGAACCGCGCTGGCTCTTTCCGGCGCTTGTTTTCCTGCTGCTCGTGCCGACCGCCATCACGCACGCCAAAAAATATCATCGGCTTG
>JBBQOA010000260.1:0-6537 GCA_038330465.1 Pyrinomonadales bacterium | reverse complement strand
AGCACGATCAGTCGCGAAAAAGACGGTTTGCTGCAGAACTTTGACCTTGCAACGCTGAGATACACGCCGGTCGGGCAAAAAATCAACAACGCGGACAAAAACAATTTCGGTCCGCGCGTCGGCTTTTCTTTCGACGTTTTCGGAACGCAAAAAACGGTTCTGCGCGGCGGTTACGGAATATTTTACAACCGCGAATTGCCGGCGAGTTTCGGTTCGCCGCAGGCAAATTCCTTCCCGCAAGTGTCAACCGATCTCTTTGATTATTTCTTCTGCGCCGCGCCGCCGCCGACCTTTGCCTATCCGGTCGATCCGCGTGTTTTTGCCTGCGGACAGGCAGCCGCCTTCGTCATCGAAAAGAATCTGAAAACTGCCATGGCACAGCAATGGTCGCTCAATCTTCAGCAGAATTTGGGCTTTGGAACGCTGACGGTCGGATATGTCGGCAATCACGTCACGCATTTGCTGACCGACGGTGTGATCAGTCCGCGCAATGTTAACCGCGCTAACGCGGTGTCGGGCGCGCGTCCGCTGACCGAAGCCTTCGGCGACATTTTCATCGTCGGCGGTTACCCGCAATCGAACTACAACTCGATGCAAATCAATTTCAAAAGAAATTTGACGAAAGGTTTTCGCTTTAACGCAAACTATACCTGGTCGCATACCATTGACGATGTCGTCGGATTTTTTAAAGATTATCAGGACGAGAACAATGCGCGGGCTGAACGCGCCAGCTCGGATCAGGACGTGCGCCATAATTTTACGTTCGATGCCGGATATGATATTCCCTTTAAGAGTTGGTTCAGCAATGGTCCGAATTGGTTAGTTAACGGTTGGCAGCTTAATACGAACATTCAGGCGCGCAGCGGATTGCCGGTGACGGTGACGCAAACGGGCGGAATTTTCGGCGGTTTTTCTTTCCGACCGAACGTAGTTGCGGGCGCTAATCCATATTGCAGTAATTACTCCGTCCCGAATTGCCAATTTAACGCTTCGGCGTTTCAAGTATTGCCTGCCGGAGTTTTCGGCAACGCCGGACGCAATATTTTGCGCGGACCGAAATTTACACAGGTTGATGCTTCGATCTTCAAGAACACCAAATTGTCCGAGCGAACATCACTGCAATTGCGGTTGGAGATTTTCAATCTGTTCAATTTCGCCAATTTCGCCGATCCGTCGGGCGGTTTGTCGTGTTCCGGATCGGTCGGAGCCTGTTCGGCGTTCGGCGTCAGCACGTCAACGGTCGGCAACCAGCTTGGCGGCTTGCTCGGATTCGGCGGACCGCGCCAAATCCAGCTTTCGGCAAGATTTAATTTTTAAATATTTTCACGCGGGTAGTTTTGAGTTTCGTTTATAAAATCGGGCAAACTATAAGCGAAACTCAAAACTTCTTAAACCTTTTAATTTCAGGAGGGAACATTGGGCGAGAAAGCAAAAATTCACAAAATAGTTTTAATTTTACAAACAGTTTTACTTTTATTTTACGGTTTTCTGTTGAATGTTTCCGCACAAATAAAACTTCCCGCAAGTTCGATCAAGACGGTTTACATTACGCCGACTTCGCATTATGATTTCGGGTTTGTCGAGCCGCCCGATGCGGTTCGCGAGCGGGCGGCTCGGCATATCGACGAAGTGCTGCGCGTCGCGGAAGCAAATCCGAATTTCCGCTGGACGATCGAAAGCGTCTGGCAGGTCAATGAATGGCTCAAACGCCAACAAAAACCGACCTCCGTTTTGCCGAAGGATAAGGAAAAAATCAATCGGCTGATGAATCTGATCAAACAGGGACGCATCACGCTTTCGACTTCGTGGGGCAGTATGCACACCGATTTTATGGGCGCCGAAGAATTGAACCGGCTCGTTTACGATTATGCCAAATTGGAGCGAACCTACGGCATCAAATCGGAAACCGCGCTGCTCGACGATGTGCCCGGACATCCGACGTCCTTGCCGAGCGTGCTCGCGGGCAGCGGGACGAAATATCTCGTCACGGGCGCGAATCTGTTCATTCAGCAGGCGACGACGCTTGCGCCCGGAAAGGTCCCTTTTTACTGGCAATCGCCCGACGGCAGCAAGGTTCTGACGTGGGTTTCGCAGGGCAAACGCGGCGGTTATGTCGAAGCCCTGACGGATTTTTATCTCGATCCTTTTTCGCTCGATCCGTACACCGACAAAACGCCGTTCGAGATGTTCAATCCGGCGCTCGCGGGCAAGAAAACGCCGCTCGAAATTATGGAGATCGGCGTCACCGAACTGCTCAACCGCTACAATCAAGCCGGTTACAAATATGACGCGGTGATGGCGATGTATGCCCACGATTTTATCGAACCGACCGACGTTCTCAATCTCGAAAAAGCGGTCAAAATGTGGAACCTGAAACACCGCGAAGTGCAGCTGAAAATCGCCACGCCGAACGAATTCCTAAAATATATCGAGGGAAAATACGCCGCCCAAATTCCGACATATCGCGGCGAATGGTCGGGGCTCTGGTCGGAATCGAAAACGCAGTCGCCGCGCATTTCCGCGCTGGCGCGTTACGCGCACGACCAGACGCCCGCGACCGAAACTCTCTGGAGCGCGATCGCGATGACGCGCCGGATCCCGTTTCCGTCCGGCAATTTTACGGGCATTTACGATCTGATGTTGACCTATGACGAACACAGCGGCGCGGGCAATAACGGCTGGATCCAGCTCAACAGCCGCGCGCCGCTCGAAGAACAAAATCGTCAATACGTTCGCTATATGAAGTCGGCGACCGAGGAAATCGACGGGCTTTTGACGCAGGGCTTAAAGGTCATCACGCAACCTTCGCGCTTCGATACCCGGTTTCGGCAAAAAAACGTCAATACCTGGAACACGCTTGTTTATAATGGTTTGTCGTGGGTCAGAAACGATCTCGTGCGGCTCAAACCGCCGCGTGAAAACCTGAAGATCACGGAAATCCTGGATTTAACAAACAACCAAAAAGTGACTTACGACATTGACGAAGAGGGGCAAGCCGTCTTTGTCGCGGCGGGCGTGCCGTCGATGGGTTATAAGCTCTACGAAATTACGACCGAAGCGGGCAGAAATGTTTCGACCCTCAAGGCGGACGAGGACAAATTCGAAACGCAAAACAAAAATTTTCAGATCAAAATACGTTCGGACGGCAATGTCGAAAGCATCAAGGATCTGCTCAACGGGCGCGAACTCGTCAACCATCAGGGCGAGCTTCCCTTTAACGATCTGCTCCGCGTCGAAGGTTCGGATGCTTCGCGCATCGCCTATCCGTTTGTGCCGCGCGTGACGGTCAAAAAAGGCGCGCAGATGACCGAGGTTTGGGTCGAACGCCTCCGCTCGGCGTATCCTTTGACCGTTTTGACGATCTATGACGCGCTCGACCGCGTTGAAATTCACAACGAACTCGACCCCGAAAAATTGCCGTTCGCGGGCGGCAACGACAATTGGCACGATTCGTATTATTTCGCGTTTCCGCTAAATATTTCCAAGGAAAATCTGAAAGTCATGCGCGGCGGGCAGAAATGGTTCGACCGCCTGCCCGACGATTATTTGCCAGGCGCGCGCACCGATGCGGTGACGACGCAGCATCTGATCGCGATGACCGACGGCAATTCGAGCGCGCTGATCGCGCACCGGCAGGCATTTCACTGGGTTTATCCGGGTTATGTTGACTCAAAACCGCAACCGAAAGACGCGCCGAAAGGTTTTCCGGCGATGTTCACCGGAAAATTTCCGCTGCCCGAAGCAACACTTTATTCACGCGCCGTGCGCCGCAGCAATCAAGCCGACACGCACGATCTCGGTTTGATCAATATGCCGACGGTCGAACCCGGACTGACGGGCAATTACGTTTTCGATTACGCGTTTGCGGACGAGGGAAAGTTTGACGAAATAAGAGCGTGGACTTTGGGCGCAAATTTCAATCTGCCGCTCGGTGCCGAATATATCGAAACGCTGCCGACGAGTTTGACCGACTCGTTTTTCAGCGTCGATCAGCCGAACGTTCAGATCGTTGACGTTAAATCACTTTCCGATTCGGTCATCCGCGGCGAGGTCAGCGCGACGCCGCTCGATCCGCAGCTCAACAAGGTTTTCGTCATCCGTTTACAGGAATTTGCCGGAAAACCGGCGACGGCGCATTTAAATCTGCCCGTCAAACTAAAAGCGGCGGCGCTCGTCAATTTAACGGAAAGCCGGGTTTTACAAAGTCTTTCACAAATTTCGCCGCTGACGGTCGAACTTAAACCATTTGAAACAAAAACGATCAGGATCGAAATTGAATAGAAAAAGTTATGAGTGAATTAAAACGGAGAGATTTTCTAAAAACGACGCTTGCCGGCATTGCCGCCGGAACGGTTTTGAAAGGAAAAGTTTCGGCGGAAAACAATCCTTTTCCGGCGATCGAAAGCAAAGCCGTCTTGCCCGATATTCCGACGACCGATTCGATGCGTTCGATCACGATGACGCATAAATTCGGCGACCTTTTCAATCCGCCCGGACTGACCAATCAATGGGGCTGCGCGCAGGCGGCGGTCGATGCGGTCGCGGTCCGGAGCATCGCTTTTCCGCCGTTCGCGCAGGGCGAAATGAACGTCGCGCCGCTCGGCGCGGGCGGCGAATTGCTGACCGGAATTCTATTCGTTGACGGCGAATATTTTGCCTCGACGAAAACGCCGATCGAATTTGTCTGGCAGCCTGACCGGGTTGAGCGAAAAACCATTTACAAAGATCTGGAAATTACGAGCGTGATGATCGTCCCGTTCAAAACGATGGCGGTCGCCGTCCGGTTCAATGTCAAAAATATTTCAAATGTGAGACGCAAGACCGAGATCAAACTGGCGATCAACGGCGGCGCGGCAAAGCTCGTCGCGCCGTGGAACGCCGCCTATTCGCCGGGCGAATACGACAATGCGCGCGTGATTGATCGCGGGCGCAGCGCCGTTTTGTGCAAAGCCGTTCACAGCGAAGCCTTTGTTTTGCAGGGCGCCGCGCCGGCGCCGAAAGAGATTCTGCCGTCGTGGCTGATCTATGAATTCGACCTCGCGCCGAACGAATCGAAATCCGTCACGTTCGTCAATTCGCTCGGCGAAAATCAGGCATTCGTCGAAAAGCAATACGACGCGCTGATCAATAATTTTGACGCAGTCTTCAAGCAAACGACCGATCAATGGAACGCGGAAATGCGCGCCGCTTTTACGCCCGGCAACGATCGTTATTCGGGTTATTTGCCGACGCTCGCAACCGTGGACGATTCGGTCAAACAGCTTTATCACACCGCCGCGCTCCACGCGCTTTACTTTAAGCGCACAACACCGCATTCGGTTTACGGGACAACCTACGTCACGCTGCTTCCGCGTTATTGGGAAACCGCGACCTTTTTGTGGGATATTTCTCTAAGCGCGATGCTGCTTGCAATGCTTGATCCCGCCGTCTTGAAAAGAATGATGGAAACGTGGATGACGGTTGACGTGCATCAGCATTTCGGGACGGAATTTCTGACCGGACAAGGCATCGGACCGTGGTATTCGGTCAACGATTACGCGATGTCGCGGATGGCGAAAGAATATTTACGCTGGACGGGCGACCGCGCGTGGCTCGATCAAAAGGTCGGCGACAAAACGGTTTTCGATCATCTTATTTCCTATGCCGAACACTGGCGCGAGCTCGATACGAACAAACACGGGTTAGCCGATTACGGCGGCGTCAATAATCTGCTCGAAGCCGTTTCGAGCTATGTCCACGAAGTCGCCGGACTCAACGCGGCAAATGTTTACAACTTGCGTTTTGCGGCTGAACTCCTGGATTTCAAAGGACAAAAAGACAAGGCGGCGGCAACCCGCAAAGAAGCCGAAACGCTCGGCAAACGCGTTCAGGAACTTTATGTGCCGGGCAAAGGAATCTGGAAATGCCGCCTACCCGACGGAAGCTACAACGAGGTTCATCACTGCTACGATTTCGGGACGACGCTCGTCAATATCGGCGATCTGATGCCGGCGGCGCAAAAACGCGAAATGGTCGAATTTTTCAAACGAGAACTAAAAACGCCGACGTGGATGCGGGCGCTTTCGACGCGCGATCTCGACGTTACGTTCAGCATTCGTCCCGATCATCAGTGGACGGGCGCCTATACGGCTTGGGCGGCGCTTGCCTTGAGCGGTTTGTTCATCGCGGGTGAAACCGATCTGGCTTTTGACTGGATCAAAGGTTTGGCGAAAACGATGAAGCAGGGTTTGGTCGCGCAGGCGCATTTTACCGAAACCTTCGTCGCGCCCGAATCGAACGGCGGCGCAATCAAAGCGCCTTCGGATCAGCCGTTCATCAACGACGGCGCGTGCGTTTCGGGTTGTAATTATCTCGAACCGATCATCGATTCGATCTTCGGCGTGCGTGCCGGACTTTTCGGCGAGATCACGGCAAAACCGAACTTTGGAAAATTTGACGCCGCCGCCGAACTGCGAAATATCAATTATCAGGGCAAACTCTATCACGCCACGAAAACCGGCATCAAACCGGCTTAAAAAAGCAGATTGAAAAATTGGC
>JBBQOA010000259.1:0-6541 GCA_038330465.1 Pyrinomonadales bacterium | reverse complement strand
AAAATTTAGCCGCCGATGGCGCGGATGAACAAAGATATATTAAAGCTGAATCGAATTAAAATCCGCGCCATCGGCGTGCATCGGCGGCTAAATTTTCTTTTTCATTAGTTTTCAAGTTAATCTGACAAAGTAGAATTAAAGGATGAAGATTTCAGCCCGGTCAGACATAAATAAAAGATGCCCGCCGACAACGATCGGCGGGCATCTTTTATTTTCAGAATCGATTAGCAGTTATTTTAATGATCTACTCTTTTGTCGCGGTCGCGGCTTTTTCTTTGAGCTGTTTGACCATTTTTTTATACACCTCAATTTTCTTTTTCTGCTCCTCCGAATTGACGTTTGTTTGAGCTTTGATGTAACTTTCAAGCTCGCTTGCCGCCTCGTTATATTTCTTCAGATAGTTGCCATAGAGTTGCGAAAGTTGCCAGTAAACTTCCGGATTCGGTATCGAAGAAACTTTCTTGACCTGCTTGAGATGAGCTTCGGCTTCAGTCAATTTCTTAAGTTTCATTTCCGTCATTCCGAGCAGCAGTAAAACCTCGCCGGACGCCGGACTCAGCTGGAAAGCCTGGTTGAGCGATACCAAAGCCGCCGGCAGAGTTTCCATATTATTATTGACATTCAGCATATAGAGCGAAAAACCCGCACGGAAAAAACTCTTCGGGCTTTTGTTATTGACATCCGCCGCCTTGATAAAATAAAAAGCCGCTTTACCATATTCCTGCTTGGCAAAATAAAGCTCGCCTAATTGATAAAGCCCCGCAAAATAGGTCGGGAAAATTGTCACCGCTTCTTCAAATGCCGTGAGACTTCCGTCTAAATCCTTTTTCTTCAGGGCGCTTTCACCGCGTTTAAAAGCGCTTTTGGCGTTATCCGGTACTTCCTGGGCAAAAATCACCTGAGCTTCCGTATAAGCAAGACCATTTTTTCGCGGCGAAAGATAAAAATCTAATATTTCGCTGGAAGAACCGGTGCCGCCGGTGACACTAAATGAGCTAAAAGTCACATCTCGCATCGTTTCTTCAAAATCATACCGAAACGGCATTACCCTGACCGAAAATCGACCATCGGCAAGACCGTTGAAACTATATCTTCCCGTTGAATCGGTGCGCTGATGCTGCAGATAACTGCCTAAATCGTTTAATAGCTCAACATCGACATCCATCAATGGATTATTTCGATTATCATAGACAACCCCGGTAACCGAATTTGCCGCGAACGCAACGGTCGAAAGCGCGAAAAAGATAAAACTTAAAAACAAAACTCTAACGCCAATTCTGACCTTATCAATTTTCATACAAAACTCCTCAATTATTAATTATTTGCCAGTTATTATAACACTTTTACGATTATTTGTTGAGTATTTTTTGTAAAAAACACAGTTGCGGGTTATTGTTTTATTCGTGTCTGAAAAAATTTACCGTGATTCGGTTCACAACATTATTCGCCTCACAACCGAAACCGCCGAAGGGAAGCTTCTCGTGCGTTTGATCGACACGGCGGAGTTTCAGCGTCTGCGGCGGATTCGGCAGCTCGGACTCGCTCATTTTGCGTATCAATCCGCCGAACATTCGCGTTTTACGCACAGTTTGGGAGCGCTTCATCTGGCGACCAGAATCCTCGCAAAACTCGAATTGAACCATTCGATCGCGGACGAACATAAAACCGCCGTTCGCGCCGCCGCGCTTTTGCACGACATCGGACACGGTGCGTTTTCACACGTCATCGAAACGATTCTCGGTTTTCACCACGAACAATTTACGATCGAAGCCGTCCTCAGCCGCGACACCGAAGTCGGACAGGTCTTGCACGAATTTTCCGCCGAACTGCCGGAAAATATCGCGGCGATCATTCGCGGCGATTTTCGTCCCGTCGCGCTTGCGCAGCTCGTCTCGTCGCAGCTCGATGTTGACCGGATGGATTATTTGCTTCGCGACTCTTTGATGACGGGCGCGAAATACGGCATTTACGATCTCGAATGGATCATCAAATCGCTCGAGATCGACGAGGCGAACGACCGCCTTTTTGTTTCGGCACGCGGCATTTACGCCGTCGAAGATTATCTGCAAGCGCGGTATTATATGTTTCGGCAGGTTTATTTTCACCGCACGCTGCGCTCGGCGGAAGCGGTTTTGCGCTCGCTCGTGCGCCGCGCCTTGCATCTTTTTCAAAACGGAAAGGACATCTGGTTTGCCGAAAAGACGCCGTTCGAGAAAATCTTAAAAGGCGAAAAATTATCGCTCACCGAACATCTGCAACTCGATGATTCGGACATAATGTTTCATATCAAACAATGGCAAAATTCGCCGGACGAAATTTTATCGGATCTCGCAAAACGATTTTTGCATCGCCGGCTTTTCAAGGCTTTCGATCTTGATATGCCCGAAGATGAACGGCAGGATTTTCTCGAAAAAGCAAGGCGGCTGGTCGAAAATGCAGGTTTTGACGCGGATTATTATTTTATCGAAGACAAAGCGGGCGATGTGCCGTATTATTTTTACACGAACGCGCAGGCTGAACCAAAAAACCTGATCTACGTCGAAGAAGGTTTTTCGCGTCCGACGATTCGTGAAATTTCCGAGATCAGCGCGGCGGTGCGCGGTTTGCAAAAAGGTTATCAGATCTACCGCGTTTGTTTTCCGCCGGAATTAAAAAAAGAAATTGCGAAACTATATCACAGATAGAAAACATTTTTTTTCAACGCAAAGCTGCAAAGGCGCAAAGGCGCAAAGTTTTTTTTATAAATATTTCTTTGCGCCTTTGCGCCTTTGCGCCTTTGCGTTAATTTTATTTATTCCGGCTATTGCTCAAAAGATCGCTGTTTTAACTCCCGAAAAAAACGGTCAGAGCGAAAAGTTTGCCGAAAAACTCGAAACTTCCCTTTCCGGTAAATTCAAAGTTTTGGATTCGTCATTGAGCGCGGCGGCGTTTCTTTCATCAAACCCTGAAAAACCTTTTAACCTAACCCGCGAAGAAGCAAAGATCATCGGCGCGGCGATCGGTTGCGAGTTTTTTTTGCTTGTTAAAGCGGAAAACCTGCGCCGCTATTCGTTTGAAAAGAAAGAATATTTTGAATCTTACGCCGCCGTTTATGCGGTCAGTTCGCGGACCGGTCGCCTTGTTTTATGGAAACTCGCGACCTTCAGCGCCAATCGATCGGACGAAGCGGAAAAATTGCTTTTCGATACGATCAACGATCTGACAAAAGAAATTGCCGACAAACTGCCCGCCGTCGCCAAAGTAGAATTCAACGAAACAGTCGCAAACCTTGAAGAAATTCCCGTCGAAAGCTCGCTCGACGCGAAAAATTTTCGGGCTCCGCTGCCCTACAAACGGATCAGCCCGCCATATACCGCGCTTGCCAATCTTTATAAAATCGCGGCAACGGTTGATATTGAGATTGATTTTGACGAGAGCGGCAAGATCTTGCGGACCGAGATCGTTCGTTGGGCAGGTTTCGGGCTTGATGAATCGGTCACGGAAACGGTGCGTAAAATGAATTGGCGTCCGGCGACCCGCGCCGGAAAAACATTGCCGATTCGCGTACTTTTGCGCTACAATTTCAAGAAACTCGATAAAGAAGAATAAAAACCGAAGTTTTTTACGCTTTTTTCAACAGGCACAGGCAAGCGAACCGCCGGAGTTCCGTTCGAAAGTCTTCCATCGTAACAAACTTTTAATGAAAAAAGTGTTAAGACGCGGAATATTATTGATCGGCAATGTTGATTTTTAATTTATGCTGATGGAATAAAATCTGTATTTTAAGGAATTCAAAAGACGGACGAATTTTTCAAATATATGCCAATCAGTCAATCGCCAGCGTTTATTTTACGGGATTCTTCGGTTTCGACGTTTGATGTTGCGCCGCTCAAGCAGTTTAGCGAAGGTCGCTACACGGTGCGTTTTGCCAAAACCGAAGAAGAAATTGACGCGGCTTTGCGGCTGCGATTCGAGATCTTCAACCTCGAACTGAACGAAGGATTGGAAGCCTCGTTCATCAACGAACGCGACGAAGACGAGTTTGATAAAACCTGTCATCATTTGATCGTCATTGAAAATGAAACTGAAAAGATCGTCGGCACTTATCGCGTTCGGACGATGGCAATGGCGCAGAGCGCGTTCGGTTTTTATTCGGCAAGCGAATTTGCGGTCGAAGATCTGCCGTATCATATTTTAGCCGAATCGATCGAAACCGGACGCGCCTGCATCGCCCGCGAACATCGCAATTCGCGTGTTCTTTTTCTGCTCTGGAAAGGCTTGGCGATGTATATGACCGAAAACCGCAAACGCTATGTTTTCGGCTGCTGCTCGCTGCCGACGCAGGATTGCGCCGAAGGAATGCGCGCGCTGCGCGGGCTTGTCCGCGACGGATTTTTGCACGAATCGCTGCGCGTCGCCCCGCGTGAAGATTATGTTTGCCGGGCGGAAGATTTTTTGAGCGAAGATTCCGGCGCCGATATCAAACTTCCGAAACTTTTCGACACATATCTGCGGATCGGCGCGAAGATCTGCGGTGAACCCGTGATTGACCGCCAATTTAAGACGATCGATTTCTTCGTCATCGTCGATCTCAAAAATATGCCCGATAAATATTTCAAAATGTTTTTCGACTGAAATTTTTCTCACGGCAAATGTTGGGTTAGAATAAAACCAAGATGAGAAATATTCGTGCCGCTATTCGTTTCCTTGCGTTTATAATCTCGACCTTCGGCATTTACGGAGTGTGGTTCGTTGGCTCATTTTTTATTCCCAACAAACAATTCTGGCGACAGCTGATCTTTCGGCTCTGGGCGCAGATCTTTGTAAAAATCTCGGGAATGAAGATCGAAATTATCGGTGAAGTCCCGAAAGCGCCGTTTTTTCTGGTTTCCAATCACCTCGGATACGTTGATATTCCCGCGCTGCGGGCGATTGTCGAAGGAATTTTTGTCGCTAAATCCGAGCTCGATTCCTGGTTTATGGCGGGCAAGATCATCCGCGATATGGGAATGATCTTTATCAATCGGAAAAACCGCCGCGATATTCCGCGTGCCGGAAAAGAAATCATCAAACGGCTCGACGAAGGCGAAGGCGTGATCGTTTTTCCGGAAGGCACGAGCACCAAAGGCGAAAAAGTTTTGCCTTTTAATTCGTCATTTCTCGAATTTGCCGCGCATACCGATCTGCCGGTTTCCTACGTTTCGATCTCGTATAAAACGCCGATCAGCGAAATTCCCGCGAGCGATGCGGTCTGCTGGTGGGACGACACGGTTTTTCTCAATCATCTTTTTCGATTATTCAGCGTCCGCGAGTTTACCGCGATCTTTAATTTCGGCGACGCGCCGGTTGCCAATCCGAACCGCAAAGCGCTCGCCAACGAGCTTCACGCTAAAGTCTCGGAAAAATTTATTCCCATTCTGTAAAAATGGCTTTATAAACTGGTGTTCGATTGCCTTTTTGCCCTTACTTTGAAACAATAAATTTTACAATTGCGTAACAACTACAGACAAAATCATTCCAAAATTTTAAGGAGAAAAAATGCGTAAATTCTATTTTCGTTTGATCACGGCTCTGACCGTTTTATTGTCGCTTTGGACAGTAACAATGGCGCAGAGCAAGGCTTTTGACACCAGTCGAATGGATACTTCGGCGGATGCCTGCACCGATTTTTTTCAATATGCCAACGGCACCTGGATTAAAAACACCGAAATTCCGCCGGCTTATTCGCGCTGGGGAACATTTAATATTCTGTCGGACAACAACTATGCATTGTTGAAAGATGTGTTGGAAAATGCCGCGAAAGCCAAATCGGCAAAAGGCTCGGACACGCAGCTGATCGGCGATTTTTACGCTTCGTGTATGGACGAAGCCGCGATCGAAAAAGCCGGTGCCAAACCGCTCCAGCCCTGGCTCAAACAAATCGATAAAATTAAAGATACTCAAGGACTGCAAAAACAAATCGCGATGTTTCATTCAGCGGGAATTCCGGCACTCTTCGGTTTCGGCGCGGGTGCGGATGCAAAAAACAGTTCGATGAATCTCGCCAACGCTAATCAGGGCGGATTGAGTTTGCCGAACCGCGATTTTTATACCAAAGACGATGACAAATCGGTCGAAACACGCACGAAATTTGTTGAATATATGACGAATATGTTCAAACTTTTAGGTGATAAGGCAGACGCGGCGGCGGAAAATGCAAAAACCGTGATGGCGATTCAAACGCAGCTTGCCAACGCTTCAAAATCGCCGGTCGAACTGCGCAATCCCGAAGCCCGCTACAACAAAAAGTCACTCGCGCAACTAGCGGAACTTACTCCGAATTTTTCGTGGACTGATTATATGACGACACGCGGCGTTCCGCCTGTGCAGGAAGTCAATATCGGTCAACCCGCATTTTTCGAAGAAGTCAATAAAATGATGAGCGGCGTTTCGGTTGACCAATGGAAAACTTACTTGCGCTGGATGCTTTTAAATTCATCGGCAACCCGTCTTTCAAAAGCCTTTGTTGACGAGAATTTCAATTTTTACAGTAAATTTCTGCAAGGGACGAAAGAACAGCAAC
>JBBQOA010000258.1:0-6578 GCA_038330465.1 Pyrinomonadales bacterium | reverse complement strand
TATCTGCGAAAAGCTCCCGATTACGGCGCCGAAAAGCTCCGTACGCTCAAAAAAGGCGACCGCGTCAATTTTGAAAAAGGACGCGAGACTTCCGGTTGGTCTTTTGTTTCGATCGACGACGGCAGCGTCAAAGGCTGGATTCTCAGCAATACTCTGAGCCCTTGGAAAAATATCGAAAAGATCGCGCCAACGCCTTCGCAGCCGACGCCGAAAACGATCGTTCCGACTCCGAATAAAACTCCGCAAAAAGTTGCGCCGACGCCCCGACCGCCGACGCCCGTGATTCCGCTTGTCAGTCCGACGCCGACGCCGCCGACCGAAGGAATAATCGAAACCGATACCGAAGTTTTAAAGATCGACACCGAAGAAGTGAGTCTTAACGTGCGCGTCGTCAATGGCAGCAATCGTCCGGTCGGCAATTTAAAAGAATCGGCTTTCAAGGTCTATGAAGACGGCATTTTACAGCCGATAACTTCCGTTTCGATCGCCGAAGTTCCGATCTTTAATGCGCTCGTAATCGATAATTCGCGGTCGCTGCGCAACCAACTGGCAAAGGTTATCGAAGCCGGAAAAATTATCGTCGGGACGAATCGCCCGCAGGATGAATCGACGGTCGTGCGATTTGTCAGCGCCGATAAGATCGAGGTCGTCCAGAATTTTACTTCAAATAAAAGTTTGCTCGATAATGCGCTCGATAATCTTTTCGTCGAAGGCGGACAGACCGCGATCATCGACGCGGTTTACCTGACGGCGGAAATGGTCGAAAAATATCAAAATTCGCAGAAGAAAGAAGATATTAAGTTGCGCACGCTGATCCTCGTTTCGGACGGCGACGACCGCAGCAGCAGTTTTACCGAGCAACAGCTCATCGAATTACTGCGCAATTCTTACGTGCAGATCTACGCGATCGGTTTTATCAATGATCTGAGCGATGTCCCGGACGCGACGACCGGCATCAGCCGACGCGAAAAAGCGCGGGCTTTTTTGACGCGTCTCGCGCAGGAAACCGGCGGCAAGATCTATTTTCCCGATTCGATCGATCAATTGGCAAAGATCGCCGCCGAAATTTCCGGTGAACTTCGGACGCAGTATTTAATTTCTTATGCGCCGACCAAAAATACGCGCGACGGCGGTTTCCGAAAGATCAGGGTCGAGGTCACCGACAGCGCGACGGGCGAAAAAAGAACCGCGATCACGCGAACGGGCAGAAACGCTTCGAAAAACTGAAGAAAGAGAAAGGAAGAGTTTTTTTTACAACACTATCGATGTGTTGTAAAAAGAATCTTCCTTTCTCCTTCTCGAACGATTTATTCAACAACGATCCAACCGGCTAATTTTGTTTCGCCGAAGCCGCCGAAAAAATTCATCATATCGTTCAGGGCGTCGCGTCCCTGTAAAAGTTTTTTTTCGGTCGCGTCGAAACTTTTGCCCGGCGCGAGACAGCCCAATAATTGACTCGGAGTTTCGGCGACGTGAATCATAATTCCCGCTTTGCCGCCGCCTTCCGCCGGCACATTATGTCCGTATTTGCCGTCGGGTTGGACGATAAAAACTTGTCCGCGCGCTTTGTCATTGGTCATCGTCAGCAGAAATTTTCCCGTCGGAAGTTTGACATAATTGCCGCCGCGCTCAATGGTTTCGAGCGTCACGCTGCCGACCGTCAAAGCGCCGCGTCTGCCTTCGACGTTGTCTTTATTAAAAACAACGCCCGTCCGTTTAAAAGTAACCGAACCCAAACTATTTATATCAATGCCCATTTTGTTTTCTCCTTTTTTTTAGATTTGTTTCAAAGGTTAGACCCCTGATTTCGTTTCTGTTTGCGAAAGGTCTTGAGAATCTGTGTCGTCCGCGTCGTCTTCGCCGTCGTCGTCCGCCGTGTAGATTTCATATCCGCAAGCGTCGTCGTAATAATAACTTCGCTTTGTTCGGTCGGCGGCGGATGCTGATTTTTCCGTCGATTCCTGGTGATTTTCTTTGGTTTTCCGCACGTCCTTCGTGTTTTCGGGCATAATTACTTTATAATCAAAAAAACAACTTTTACAAGATCTAAAATTATGAATTCAAAAAAATATCTGTTGACTGTCGGGCTCATTTTATCTTCGATCGCTTCGACGTATTTTGTCACCGTTTCGACCGCGCAGCAAGGAATGCAAACGGCGCCGCAAACCGCCGACACCGAATATCAGATCGGCGCGATCCTTTTTATGCAGAAGGCGGCGGAATATCGCGCGCTGTGTTTGCAGGCTTTTAATTGGGGAAAACGAACGCTTGACGACGACGACAAAACAAAGAAAAAACTGCCGAAAGCGCAAAAGAAAATGCCGCGCGCGGTCGTCGTCGATATTGACGAAACAATGCTCGACAATTCGCCGGCGCAAGCCTTCGGCGCAAAAAATCGTCTGCCGTTCGATTTGAAAAGTTGGTATGCGTGGGGCGAAATGCGCAAGGCGAAAGCGATTCCGGGCGCGCTTGATTTTGCTAATTACGCCAAACAGCGAGGCGTCCGCGTCTTTTATGTTTCAAATCGCGACGACGTTCAGCTGCAAGCCACAATGGACAATCTGAAAGCGGTCGGATTCCCTGACATTTCGGAAGAAAACGTCCGTTTGCGCCAACGCGACGCAAACGGTAAATACGTTTCGACCAAAGAACCGCGCCGCCTCGCGATCGCCGAAAAATACCGGATCGTCATTCTGATGGGCGATAATCTCAACGACCTTTCGAATGTTTACGAGCAAAAAACGGTCGCTGACCGTTTTGCCGAAGTTGATCAGGCAAAAGATCTCTGGGGAAATAAATTCATCGTCCTGCCGAATGCGATGTACGGCGAATGGGAATCGGCGATCTACCGCGATGACAAGACAAAATCGACGCCCGCCGAAAAACGTGCGAACGCGCTCGAATTGCCGTAAAAACAAATCAGTCTGGCGAGCCGCAAGCGAACATTGTTCATAAGCGAAAAAATCTAATTTCAAACGGATCGTCACCCCAACGAAGCAGACTCGCTATCGCTCGCTAGACTGATTAAGACAGAAAAAATAAACGCCCGAAGAAAAAATCCGAAAAAAACTTAAAAAAGAAATGGATAGGGTTGAAGAATTAAAAAACAAAAAATCCGATGTTGAAAAATAAACTTTCCGCTTTTTACTTTTTTACTTGCGCCTTTTGCCTTGTTTTGGGCGCAAACGCGCAAGATCTGACGGTCAAAGACATTATGCGCGAGCCTTCGATCGCCGGAATGCGTCCCGAATCGGAAAAGCTCTCGCCCGACGGGAAATATGTTATTTACGCGTGGAACGAAGGCGGCGTTGAACCGCGCAATCTTTATATTGTTAATTCGGACGGAAGCAATTCGCGGATTCTGGTCAATGCCGAAGCCAATTACGAACCGCGCACGCTGCCGCCCGCGAGTAAACTCGATTACGGTTTGATCGTCCGCGACGATTTCGTCAAAGCGCGTGAAAAAAACCTCGGCGGCGTTGATATTTCACCCGATTCGCGCCGGATTTTGTTTCTCCAAAATACAGATATTTATGTTTTGGATCTGGACAAAACGGACGGCAAACCGCGCCGCATCACGCGCACGCAAGGCGTTGAAGCCGGTGCGCGGTGGCTGACGAATGATGCGATTCTTTATTCATCAGGCGGAAATTATTTTGTTTTGAATTTGAAGGAAACATCGCTCGTTCAAGTCACGAAAGAAGCAAATCCGCTGGCTTTTCTGACGATTTTCAACGTCAATCCGACGAAAGACGGCAAACTTGTCGCGTATGTTTTGAGCGACGGTTCAAAACAGAAAGCATTGTTCGTGCCGAATTACCTCGACGAGTTCGTGCAGGCAAATTCGACGCGGCGCGGTTTTACCGAGCAGAAACTTTTCGTCACGCCGACGGACGGCAGCCGCGAAAAACCTTTTGAAATAAATTTACCGAAACCGGAAGGCGCGGGTTACATTCGCGGGCTCGATTGGGCGGCGGACAATCGGAGTTTGCTCGTTGACCGCATCGATAAAGATTTGAAGCGCCGCCAGCTTTTTTACATTCACAATGTTGGCAGTAAAGACGCCGAAACGATTCTGGTGACGGAAGACACGGACGAAAAATGGATCGCGCCGCTTTCGCGCATTGTCGAGCCGAACCCGAAAGACAATTCGCAGATTTTGTTTGCTTCGGAACGCGACGGATTTAATCATCTTTATTTAGCAACGCTCGAACGCGCCGCGAAAGAGCCGAATCCGTCGGGCGAAATTCGCGGCGAAAATCCGTCGGACGCGGGATTTACGTCGAAAGTTGACGTCAAGCAATTGACGCGAGGAAATTTCGAAGTTGATTGGGCAAAATGGATGTCCAACGGGGAAAAGTATCTTTTTTCCTCAACTCAAACCGATCCGGCGACGCGTGAATTTTATGTCGGTTACGAAAACGGCGCCAGTCTCTTTATGACGGGTGACAAAGGAATGAAAAATAGTCCGCAGCTTTCCGAAACGCCACAACTCGACGATGTTTTGCTTTATGAGTTTTCAAAATGGAATCAGCCGACCGAACTTTTTACATTTCAGGATTGCTCGACATGCGATGCCAAACGCGTTCCCAGAAAACTTACCAATTCAACGCCTGCGAATTTTTACCAAATAAAATGGAACGAGCCGAAATTCGTTGATATTCCGACGCGCGACGGCAAAACGATCAAAGCAAAAATTTATCTGCCCGCAGATTTCGGAAAAGTAAAAGACAAAAAATCAAAAGACAAACCTTCGTTTCCGATGGTCATTTTTGTTCACGGCGCAGGATACTTACAAAATACGATCAACGGCTGGAACAATTATTACCGCGAATTTATGTTCAACGAGATGTTGACCGAGAAGGGTTATGTCGTGCTTGATATTGATTATCGCGGTTCGGCGGGTTACGGACGCGATTGGCGCACCGATGTTTACGATTTTCTCGGCGGCAAAGACTACGACGATCATCTCGACGCGATCGATTTTGCAGTGAAAAATTATGCGGTTGACGCGCAACGAATCGGCGTTTACGGCGGCAGTTACGGCGGTTTTATGGCGGAGATGCTTGCTTTTCGCACCGATAAAATAACTTGCGCGGCGGCGCTTCGCCCGGTCGCCGATTGGAAAAACTATTTTGCGGCGAATCCGACTTACACGGCGGAACGGCTTGGTTTTCCCGACAAAAACGTCGAGGGTTATAAACGCTCGTCGCCGATCGCGTATGCCGACGGACTCAACAAACCTTTATTGATTTTGCACGGATTGGTTGACGATAACGTCCACGCGCAGGATTCGATGCAGCTCATCGAAAAACTGATCCGGCTCGAAAAAACGACGTATTTCGAAGCGATGATCTATCCGGCGGAAAGTCACGGCTTTACGCGCCCGACTTCGTGGACGGACGAATATACGCGGATCTTCGGGTTTTTTGAGAAACATTTGAAAAGATGAACGGCGATCAGTACAGTGAGCCGTAACGAACAAAAAAATATATGAAAAGACGCGATCTATTGAAAGGTATGGCAACGATTCCTTTTCTGGCACAAGCGGCATTGAGCGAAAACCGGAAAAGCTCCGGCAGTAAAAAACTCATCAAACCAAAGCGTTTAGCGGCGGGCGACACGGTCGGCGTGATCGCACCGGCGAGCGCACCGGCAACGGAAGATTTCGATAAAGCCTTGCAAAATCTCGCCGATCTCGGTTTCAAAACGAAGGTCGGAAAACACGCTCGCGGACGGAAAGGTTTTTTGGCGGGAACCGATGCCGAACGGCTCGAAGATCTGCATTGGGCGTTCGGCGATCCTGAGGTTAAAGCCGTCTGGTGCGTGCGCGGCGGCTACGGCGTTTCGCGACTGTTGCCGAATGTCGATTTTAATTTGATCAAAAAGAATCCGAAAGTTTTTATCGGTTATTCGGACATTACGGCGCTTCATTTGGCGATCTCGCAAAACTGCGGTTTGGTCACGTTTCACGGTCCGGTCGCGGCATCGACATATTCAGATTACCCGAAAAAACACGTCACGGATGTGCTGATGAATCCGTCCGCGCCTTACCGGGTCGAGCTTTCGCCCGACAATCAGGCGAAAGAATCGAATCTTTTCAAAACCGAAGTTATTACGAAAGGAAAGGCGCGCGGCAGACTCGTCGGCGGCAATCTCAGTTTGCTGACAGCGCTCGCCGGAACGCCGTTCGGTTTGCAAAATACGAAGGGCAAAATCCTTTTTACCGAAGATGTCGGCGAACAGCCTTACCGCGTTGACCGGATGTTCACGCAGCTTCGTCAAAGCGTTAATTTACGCGAACTTGCCGGAATTGCGCTCGGCGTTTTCGAGGACTGCAACCCGAAAGATGCGAATTCGCAAACCTTGATCGAAGTCGTCAAAGACCGGCTCGGCGATCTTGGGATTCCGGTTATTTACGGGCTTTCCTTCGGGCATATCCGCGACCAGTTCACGTTGCCGGTCGGCATCGAAGCCGAACTCGACACCGAAAACGCCGCGCTGACTTTTCTCGAAACGGGCGTGATTTGAAAAGAATTTTTTTTCTTCTTTGCGGCTTTGCGCCTTTGCGGGAAACA
>JBBQOA010000257.1:0-6587 GCA_038330465.1 Pyrinomonadales bacterium | reverse complement strand
CTCCACTCTTTATTTTTAGGCAATTAGAGGCTATCTTCGGATAGCCTTTTTTCTATTGCAGGACGTTTTCACAAGGCGCTTTGGTTTAATATTATCTAGATTTGCCGATGACGCCCGCAGCTTATTTTATTGGCAAATATGGAGAGTTCGGCAGTCAAAACTACGCCGTTGATCGATCATCATTGAAATTAAAATTTATTGGAGTTGTTTGCGAAACTGCCAAACACTGATGCTTACCAGAACGATGCAAAAAGCCAGTAAAGCAAGCAGATTCGGGTAAAGGACATCGAGTTCGGCGCCTTTTAGCAGAATGCTGCGGGAGATCACCGCGAAATGACGGACCGGATTGAGCAAGGTGACGGGCTGCAGCCATTTCGGCATTGCTTCGATCGGAGTGGTTGCGCCCGACAGCAAAATGATCGGCGGGTTGACAAAAAAGCTCATCAATTGGGCTTGCTGCTGCGATTTAACAAAGGTCGCGATCAGAGTTCCGATACCGATGCCCGAAAGGACACACAGCGAACCGGAAACGAAAAATAACATCAGACTGCCCCGAACCGGAACGTTGAAAATGATTCGGGCAACCGTTAAAGCCAGAAAAATATCGGCTGACAGCAGAACAAAAATCGGCGCGATCTTCGCGGTAATGATCTCGATCGCTCCTGCCGGAGTCATCAAAAGCTGTTCGATCGTGCCGACTTCTTTTTCGCGCACCATCGAAGCGGCGGCAACTATCGAACCCTGCAAAACGAGTAACGCGCCGATCAAACCGGTCACGATAAACCACGAATTATCCAAACCCGGATTATAAAGCAGGGCAATGTGCGGCGTGATGCCGGGTTGTTTGGGCAGCGCCGGACGGACGGCGGTCGGCGGCGTTTGGATCGAATCGGCAGTTGTGATCCGCTGCTCGATCGGTTGCGCGGAATTATTTCGCGGCGGATTTTCGCGCAAGATCTTTTGATTCAGAGCGTTAATAATCAGTCCGGCATAACCGCTGGCAATCGTTGCTGTATTTGAGTTGACGGCATCGACGATGAGTTGAACTTCGGCAGTTTTACCGCTCAGGCGGTTTTTATCAAAATCGCCGGGAATCACTAAACCCGCATCCAAATTTCCCGCGCTCAAATCGTCGCCGAGTTCGTTTTGCGAAAGGTAATAGCGGGTCACTTTGAATGAGCGGCTTTCGGTCATGGCGGAAATCAGTTCGCGGCTTTGCGAGGAATGACTTTCATCAACGACGCCGAGCTTCAAATTCGTCACCGTCGGATTCAGTGCAAAGCCGAAAAGCACGATGTTGAGCGTTGGCGGAATGATCAGCATAATCACCAAACGGCGATTGCGTTTGATCTGATTAAACTCTTTGCGGACGAGCGCAAACCAGCGGGAATTAAAAAGGTTACCAAAATATTTTCTCATGCCGACACCTGCATCAAGCGCATTTTTCGCCACGCGATAAAAAAGAAAAACAGACCGATCGCGGCGAGGATCAAAGGCGCGTGCCAGACGTCCGCCCAAGCGCCGCCGCGGACCATCGCATCGCGAACCACTTCAATGTAGTAACGCGCCGGAATTAGGTACGAGATCAAGTTTAAGGGAAACGGAATATTATCGACCGGAAAAATCGCGCCGGAAAGCAAGTAAGAGAGCAAAAATCCGGCGAGTTGGACGGCTTGAATTGCCGCTGCCTGATTCGGGATCGCCGCCCCGACCATCGCGCCGAAGGAAACGGTGCAAAAAAGATAAATAACCGTACTGACAAAAAACGGAGTCGGGTCGCCGCGCAGACCAAGTCCGAAAAGAAAATACATCAGGAGCAGACATAAAAACCATTCAGCCAGCGCGATCAACCAGTAAGCGCTGATTTTTCCCAACAGATATTCGGATGCCGAAATACTCGAAACATAAACTTGTAAGATCGTTTTTTGCTCGCCTTCGCGCGACATTGCCAACGCCGCGAGCAGCGGCGGAAAAAGTGATAAACCGACCGCCAGCATACTCGGCGCGATATATTGGGTTGAATCTCTGCCCGGATTAAACCACAGACGAACATCGGCTTTGATCGGTAAAAAAACGTTCGAGCGCAGATTTTTCGCAAATGAGCGCGTCACCGCCGTTGCCGCGCCGCGCATAATATTTGCCGTATTGGCATCGCTCGCATCGATCAAAAATTGAATGTCGGTATTCATTCCGCGTTCAAGATCGCTTCCGAAATGTGCGGGAATGATGACGGCTCCGCGCGCTTTATTTTCAAACAATGATCTCTCAGGCTGTTCGTTGACCGGCATTTCGATCACGCGAAAGGTCAGCGATGAGCGAAAGGCTTCGATAAAACTGCGCGATTCCTCGGTTTTGTCGAGATCCTGCACGACGATCGGCAAATCGGTCACCGAAAGCGAGATCGCCGTTCCGTTGAGCGCCAGTAAAGCGAGCGGTAAAACCAATGCCAGCACGAGCGTCAATCGGTCGCGTAAAACCTGCGTGATTTCTTTTCGGGCTTGGGCAATTATTCTTCGCATTTAATTTTTCCGTTTACTTTCAACCACTGCGATGAATACATCTTCGAGCGAAAGCGTTTCTTCATAGGCATCGAAAACCTTGATGCCGGCAGCCGCAAGTCGTTTGGTCAGCATCGCGATTCCGGACGCGGCGGCGTCCTCGACAACGACGTGCAAGCGATCGCCGAAAAGCGAAACCCGCCAGCGATCGAGTTCTTTTTTCAATAAATTCGAGGCTTGCTGCGGTTTATCCGTGATCAATTCGATGAGATGTCCGCTTTGCGCGGCTTTGACGCTGGTTGGCGTGCCTTCGACGACGACCTCGCCGGCGACCATAAAACCCAGTCGATTGCATTGCTCGGCTTCTTCGAGGTAATGCGTCGTGACCAAAATTGCGACGCCGTGGTCAGCCAATTCGTTGATCATTTTCCAGAAAGCCCGCCGCGCGAGCGGATCAACTCCGGACGTCGGTTCGTCCAGAAACAAAACCGACGGCTCATGCAAAATTGCCGAACCAAAGGCGACGCGTTGTTTCCAGCCGCCGGGAAGTTCGCCCGTCAACATTTTTCCCTGTCCCTGAAGCCCGGAAAATTCCATCACCCAACGCT
Source organism: Pyrinomonadales bacterium (assembly GCA_038330465.1). GTDB lineage: Bacteria > Acidobacteriota > Blastocatellia > Pyrinomonadales > Pyrinomonadaceae > JAFDVJ01. The sequence continues at coordinate 3,481 of JBBQOA010000257.1, read as the reverse complement.
TTTTTTCGTCGCGGTCGGCGTGCGCGACGCCGTAAACTCCGGCAAAGAAATCAAGATTTTCGTCGATCGACAGATCATCATAAAGCGAAAATTTCTGCGACATATAACCAACCCGCTGCCGGACAAAAGACGACCGGCTTTGTCCGCGTTCGCCGGCGAGTTCGACAACTCCGTCGGTTGGCGTCAGCAATCCGCAGAGCATTTTGATGGTCGTTGTTTTGCCCGCTCCGTTCGCGCCCAAAAGTCCGTAAATTTCGCCGTACTTGATGGAAAGATTGATGTCTTTGACGGCAACAAAATCGCCGAAAATTTTATTGATATTTTTCGCGCCGATCGCGACCGCGTCGGGCGAACGCGTTTGAAATTCGCGTTTGCGCGGAAATGGCGGAGCATTCAATTTTCCTTCCAAATCGCGTAAAACCGCGACGAAGGTATTTTCCAGAGTCGGCTCTCCGGAATGAATTTGCGAAACTTCGATAAGGTTTTTTCCTAAAACTTCACGGGTTATTTGCGCGCCGCGCGCCGCGTCCCTGACCATCAGATCGAGCCGGTCGCCAAACCGCTGAACATCTTCGATCTCCGCCGTTTCATTGAGGATCTCTTCGGCTTTACCGAGATCTGCGGTGCGCAGTTCGAGACGTTTCAAACCGAGATTGTCGCGTAATTCTTTCGGCGTTCCCGTTTCGACAATTTTGCCGTCAAACATCAATGAAACGCGTGAACAGCGTTCGGCTTCATCGAGATAAGGCGTCGCGACGACGATCGTCATTCCCTGATCGGAAAGCTCGGCAAGTGTGTCCCAAAATTCGCGGCGCGAAACCGGATCGACGCCGGTGGTCGGCTCATCAAGCAATAAAATGCGCGGTTCGGTGATCAAGGCGCAGGCAAGCGCGAGCTTTTGCTTCATTCCGCCGCTCAGCCGTCCGGCTAAACGGTCGGTAAATTTATCCATATCGAAAAGCCGCAGATAATGCATTCCGCGGTCTTCGATCTCGCGCCGCGACAAAAGACGTAGATCGCCGAGATACCGGAGATTTTCGAGAACGGTCAGATCCTGATAAAGACTAAATGTTTGCGTTAGATAGCCGACGAACGAACGGGCTTCGCGGGCGGTTTTTCCGTAAACCGAAATTTCGCCCGCAGTTTCCTGCATCACGCCGCCCAGGATTTGAAAAGTGGAGGTTTTTCCCGCGCCGTCAGGTCCGATGATACCGTAAATTTCACCTTGCCAAATATCTAAATCGATCCCTCTGACGGCTTCGAGTTTTCCGTAAGTTTTACGCAAACCGCTTATTTTAATGGCAGTTTCGGGAGTTGTTTGAATAGTGGAGCCGCTCTTCATTTTATGCTTCGACCGATACTTTTCCAATTGCCTTCAACCAGTATTTCGCCATCCGCCGGCATTCCGGGTTTGGCAAAACCCTGCGGATCTTTGATCGCCAGTTTAACCCCGACCACTTGTTTCACGCGGTCATTGCGAAAATATGTGTTTTCCGGCGTGAAGGTTGCTTCGGGATCGATCCGCACGACTTCCGCGTCAACCGGCTGATTCGGATTCGAATCAAGATAAACTCGTGCCGCTTGTCCGATGCGAACGCGCCCGATCTCGCTCTCGGGCACAAAGGCGCGAAGATAAATTGCGTTAAAATTGACGAGCGTGACGATCGGCGAACCGGCGGCAACGATCTCGCCCGGTTCCGCCGAACGCGTCGCGATGGTGCCGTCAAACGGGGCGACGACATTCAGGTCGCTGCGATTTGCTTGCGCTTCGCGCAACTGCGCCCGCGCGCGTTCGGCATCGGCATTTGCCGAATCAATATCGCTTTGCGCTTGCTTGAGTTGTTCGTCAATCGATGATGTTTGCGAAGACTTGATCGCCGGATTTGCCAGATTTGCGCGGGCGGTCGTTAAGCCGGCTTGCGCAACCTTGAGCGCGCCGCGCGCAACATTCAACGCACCGCGCGCGACTTCAACCTGTTTTTGCTGAGCCCGAACGATATTGGCTTGGGCATCGGCAACCGTTTTCGCCTGCCGATATTGGCGTTCGGAAACATCGCCGGAATTGAAGAGACGCTGATTTTTTTCCTCGTCGTAACGCGCTTGCTGAAGATTTGTCTTTGCCTGTTCGAGCTGCGCTTCATATTGTCCGATCAGCGATTGAGCCTGCGTAACTTGTGATTGCGCCTGTTGGATCTGCGCTTCCGCCTGATTAACGCGTCCCTGCGCGTCGAGTTTTGATTGCCCGACGCCAAGCTGCGATTGTTCGCGCTGCGTCTGCAAGACCGCGATTTGCTGCTGCGTGCGGGTTAGCCGGGCTTCGGCTTGCGTGACGGCGGCTTGCGCCTGGTCTTCACGCGCCCGCAGTTGCGCATCATCAAGAATTGCGATGACCTGTCCGGCTTTCACCGAATCGCCTTCGCGAACCGTGATTTCCTTGATTTTCCCGCTTGTTTTGGGCGCCACGGTCGAATCATCCGATTCGATTCGTCCGCTCACTTCGATCACATTCACGCCCGTATTCGTTTGCCGCACAAGAAAATACCAAACGAGAAAACCGCCGATGGCGAGAAGTACCAACAACGGAATCACCTTAAAAGGTAATTTGCGGTCGGGAAGCGCGGTTTTTGCGTCCGATTTGACGGTCGAATCATCGGGAATTTTACTGTCACTCATAGGCTTATTACCACGCATTATACTTTTAAATTCAAGTCATTCAAAAAAAATCCGTTTTTTAACCAAGACATTCTGATCAGCGATCGGCAACCGGACGGCAACGATTATGTGACTTTTTCACTGTTCGCGGCAATTTTCTCCACGTCGATTGATAAAAAAAACTTTTTTCCAAGCGTAAATCTAACGAATTACTGAGGTTTCTCAACATTATACCTTTAATCTGCGGGTGACATATCGCTTGCAGTTGAGATTCCGGAAATTTGCCGGCGGAAATAAAATTTCGCCGTCGAAGATCAAAATAAACAACAAATCTTTAAATACTGATCTATTATGAACCGCGCGGCGGCAGCGGGAAACTGCGGCTTGGTATTTTGATTTGGGTTGTGCAATGCTCATATAATTTGAAATTTGAAATTTTTAATTCAAAAGTTAATTTTTCTTGTCTGTTTATTCATTTGTGCTTATCATAATAAAGAAAAAATCAATTATTATGGTAGGTCAAAATAGAAACTTTCTCGCAATATTATTACTAATCGTTACTTCGGTATTGGTTCCGGCTCAATCGAAAACCTCGCCGGAAAACTCGAAACAAACTGACAACTTTGTTTCCGTCGATGGCGGATTCACGATCGCACTGCCGTCGAAAGTCACTCGTTTCAGTCCGGTTGCGCCTGTTAAAGGACTCATCAGCGGCGGCAGTAAATTGGGTTGGAATTTGCCGCAAGGGGCTTTTGTATTTAGTTTTACCAATTACATAAAGACGCCGGAAAAGCCTTCGAAAATATTCGAGGAATTAAATAATGATGTC
>JBBQOA010000256.1:0-6601 GCA_038330465.1 Pyrinomonadales bacterium | reverse complement strand
TTCCCTGTTTGGCAAAACCGCCGAATTCATTGGCGTATTCAAGTTCCGAAACGGTTTCTGGCAAATCGTTATAAACACGCGAAGATTTTTTCGGAATAAACAGCGGCGAATGTTTCATTTCTTTGATTTGCCGCGCCAGTTCTTCTTTGAGTGTGCCGCGGTCGGTTACGAAACAGACTCGCGCCGCCGTGTGCAGAATGATGCGGTCGGCTTCGGTCATAATATCGGTCCGCCGCAGAAAAATGCCGCCGGGTTTGTCCATCTTCGTCTGCAAGCCGCCGGAGCGAATCATCGCCTGTAAATCTTCATTAAATGATTGTTCGTAACTCGACGGCTGGTCGTTTAAGATCAATAAATCGAATAATAATTTTTTGCTGTGCAGATAGGCGTGTCCGCGTAAAATCTGACGAATGATAAAACGCGCGTCATTATGTTTGCTGACGCGGACGATCATCAATGGTAAATCGCCGCCGATTCCGTATTTCCATAAATCCTTTTGCGTTCCGCGGTTGAGCTTCAATATTCGCGGACGCGGGCGCATAGTTTCATCGGCGTAAATCAGATGTCCGGCGAGACGCTGAAAAAGATTGGCTTCGTCGGTCGAGATTCCGAGATGGCGAAGTTCGACCTGCGAGCGTGTCCAGGCGAGTTTTTCGGCACGTTCAAACGCTTGCACTTCGCGGTATTTGTCTGACAAATCGAGCGTTTTCTCACGCGAATCGGCAACGATGGTCGTAAATATCAAAATCGCCGATTCACCCGGCGGAATCAATACTCGACCGCGAATGCTGAAAATCGGGTCGAGCGGTTCGCCGACAAATTCCGTCAATTGATTTTCGCTTGTTATCGCCAACGGATTCTGCGCCGTTCGGCTGCGACCGAGAAACGCGGCGCGGTCGGTTTCAAAATTGATTTCGCCCACCAAATTACCGGAAACGGCGACGGTTTGCGCTCCCCAGATTTCTTGTTCTTCGGCAGAACGCTTGCGGCGGCGGGCAAGAAGAGTTTGCTGCGCGTGGATGTATTCGGTTTCGACGAACAGGTTGCTAAACGCCGGATGCGCTTCGTCAGCGGCTTGTTCGTTCAAGACGATTTCGGCGTAGCTCGTGATTTCGATCTCGCGCGGGCGACTTGATTCGTTTGTTAGTGTAATGCGGCGCAGTTCAGCGTCATCTTCGGTTGAAACGATGATTTCAGTTTGCGTCAAAACTCCCGCATCGCGACGCTTGAAATCGGCTTTGCTTTCGGTAAAAACTGCTTCGTAATGCTGTGACTCACGCAAAGTCGGCTGAAATCCGCTCGACCAGATCGCGCCACTTCTAACGTCGCGGAAGTAGAAAAAACTTCCCCAATTGTCCTGTACACCGTCTTCGCGCCAGCGCGTGACGGCGCGATTTCCGCAGCGCGAAAAACCACTTCCCGCGGACGTTACCATCACCGTGTAATTGCCGTTCGAGAGGAGACAAACTTGCGGAGTTGTTTGATTTGCTGACGAATAACGACGCGGTACGGATGCGACCAATGCGCGGGTGTGATGTCCCTCTGTCGATTCGGCGGAACGAGGACGTTCCAACTCTTCAGTCAGGCGCGGAATTCTTTCCTGCAAAAGTAGATTGGCGGACTCAATCATCGGGTCGCGGTGAAAACGCTTTTGCATCACATTGTCGTTCAAAAAATTATCGAGTGCGACGAGCGTCATTCCCTGATGGTGCGACATAAACGATTCGATACGGGCGAAGAGCTGTTTCGGCGGCAGGCGATTTTTCGTATAATCCACCGCTTCGAAAAATCCGTAACGGGCAAACATTCCTTCGTTCGCAAGTCGGCGTAGATTGGCAATCGCCGCTTTCGGCTGGAGCGGCAAGGCAAGCGCGGTTGCATACGGGGAAATTACGAGGTCTTCCGCCAGTCCGCGTTTGAGTCCCAAACCCGGAACGCCGAACGGCGCGTATTGATAATTAAGCTGCAAATCGCGGGCGTTGTAAGCCGATTCGGAAACGCCCCAGGCAACATTATTTTCTTTACCGTATTCAATTTGCCGCCCCACGACCGCCGCGTAGGTTTCGTCGAGCAGAGTGCTTTCGTAATTTCGCATCACGAGGAGCGGCATCAGATATTCAAACATTGTTCCAGACCACGAAACGAGCGCGCGATCGCCGTTCGCGCCGACAAGTCCGCGCCCCAGTCGAAACCAGTGTTCCTGTTCGACTTCGCCCGAAGCGACCGCGATAAAACTTGCCAGTCGCGCTTCGGACGCGAGCAAATCATAAAATGAATTATCGCGCACGCCTTCAGTCGGACGGTAGCCGATGGTCAAAACCTTGCGCTCTTTATCATAAAGGAAGGCGAAATCCATTTCGTCGATCAGGCGATGACAGAATTTGGCGATGCTTTCGGTTCGCAGACGAAAATTTTTACGCGCCATTTGCGCCCGTCGCGCTGCCTTGCCGGTTGTCTCTGTGGAGGTGAGCGTCTGCAAATCGCGTATATAATTTTTCGATAGATTGACGAGGGTCGTCGTCCAGAACAATAACTCGGAGAATTCTTCCTGTTGATCCGGAAATTCGTCAAGAACCGCGATTATGGCGTTGCCGCTTTCGGTCAGCGTTTCAAACAACTTCTGCCAGTCGTGCCCGACTGCCGGCGACGCAATCGTGTGAAGGGCGTTTTCGCACGTTTCAATGGCAATCTGGATTTTTCTGAGTATCGCAGAATCGCCGATCAATTTTTTTTCTTCTATTTCTGCGGCTTCCGCTTTGACAAAGGCGAGCGTGTCGGAAAAACCGCGCCCGACGCGCCCGTCAAAAAGCGGCGCGTCAGCCAGCTCCCGGCAGCCCTCGGCGAGGGCGATTAGATAACCGGCGAGATTGCCGCTGTCAACGGTTGAAACGTATTGCGGTTCGAGTGGTTCTAAGGTGCGCGTGTCATACCAATTTAAGAAATGCCCGCGAAAACGCGGCAGCCTTTCAAGCGTCATAAAGGTCAATTCGATGCGCTCGATCGTTTCGAGAGTGCCGATAAATCCGAAATCACGCGCCGCGAGTGTCGAAAGAAGCAACAAACCGATATTGGTCGGCGACGTCCGATGCGCGATAAGCGGTGCGGGGTCTTCCTGAAAATTATCGGGCGGCAGCCAGTGGTCGGTTTCACCGACAAATTTTTCAAAATACAACCACGTCCGCCGCGCCGTGGCTCTTAACCAGCGAATGTCTTTTTCGCCGAGTTCAACGGTTTCCAGTTTTTTTTCTTTCGGCAAACTAAGACGAAACGCGATCATCGGCGCGAATACCCAACCAAGCAAAAACGGTGCAGCAACGATTAAACTTTTCGGCTGAAAGGTAACCAGAAGTGCGAAAACAAAGAGCGAAATCGCGGGTGAAGCCCACATAAACGCCCAGTAACCGCTCAAACTCTGCTTACTCAATCGCTCGCTTTGTGCCGCCGTCTGCCATTCGAGCAGGCGTTTTTTTGAAATAAATTTGCGATAGCAGACCCGCACAGCGGCATCGATTGCGAACGCGGCTTCGTGCGCCAGAAACGCGAATCGAAAAAACATTTGCGGTACAGTCGTTTTAACATCGCTCCAGAGATTTGAAAAATTAGCGAGAATTTTTTTAAATTTATCGCTTTCGACCGCCAAAAGCGACACGGAAGTGACGTGCAGATAAAGCGGCGCGGTCAAAACTATCAACGCAAAAATCGTCGCGGCAAGCGCGGCGATACCTGAAAACGTCCATGCGAATACGAGCCATAAAAGAATCGTCGGCGCGACCAGCGAGCGGCGCAGATTGTCCAAAATTTTCCAACGCGCGATCAAAGGCAGACGGTTTCGCACGATTCGCCCTTCGGCGTTCGGCACAAACGGCAGGAGCCACCGCGCGATCTGCCAATCGCCGCGCGCCCAACGATGATTTCGCCGTGCATAAGATTCGTAATTCGACGGGTAATCGTCATACAGCGCAACGTCCGTCAGAAGGGCGACCCGGGCGTAAAGTCCTTCAAAAAGGTCGTGGCTTAATAGTTTATTTTCGGGAATCCGCCGGTCAAGCGCAGCTTCAAACGCGTCAACATCATATAATCCTTTGCCGACAAAACTTCCCTCATTGAACAAATCCTGATAAACGTCAGAAACGGCGGTCGTGTATGGGTCAAAACCTTTGCTTGCCGAATAAACCAGCGCAAAAGGCGAACGCAAAGCACTCGGCAGACTGATTTCGATGCGCGGTTGCAAGATGGCGTAACCTTCGCGGACGCGCCCGACGCTTTTGTCAAAAACCGGACGATTTAAAGGATGCTCGATAGTGCCGACGAGTTTTCGCGCCGCATCGCGCGGGATTTGCGTGTCGGCATCCAGAGTAAGGACGTAGCGAATGGTTTTGAGAAAATCGAAATCAACCGTTTCGCTCAAATCAAAACTCGTGTCCGTCCGCGCGCGCAAAAGCCCGTTAAATTCGTGAAGATTTCCGCGTTTGCGCTCCTTGCATATCCATTTGCCTTCGCCTGCGTTCCACTCGCGCCGCCGGGTAAAAAACATAAATCTCGGCGCGTTTTTCTTTGAATGGTATTTTTGATTAAGTTTTTCAATACTCTGCCGCGCCGCTGCACAAAGCACCGCGTCGGACGGCATAATTTCATTTTCAGCGTCGGGTAAGTCGCCGAGCAAAGCCAAGTAAAGTTCATTGTCCCGATTGGCAAGATGATAAACTTCCAGATTTTCAATCAATTCAGCAATCGTTTTCTTGTCGGTCAGCAAAGTCGGCACGACGACTAAGGTCCGCGCTCTTTCGGGAATGCCGGTTCGCAAATCCATCTTCGGAAGCAAATTTGGTTTGAGAACGGCATTAACCATCCGGTTGACCAAAGTTATCGCCAGTTCGCTCGACGGAATGATTGCCAGAAGAATTGAGAAAATCAACATCAAAACGGAAAAATTCGATGACGGCACGGAAATGAAAACAAGTGCGGCGATGAAAATAAACGTCAGCACAAAGATACTCGTCAGATAAAAAGCAGTCGGACGGCGGTGCAGAAAACGCTCGGCGCGCTCGCCAAAATTTAAGGAGCAATGAAACGATTTTTCGAGTTCCGCCAGTCCTTCGTTGGTATGCAGATAATAACCGACGTGATTTTTGCGCTCGTTATCCTTTTGTTTGTAAGAAAATTCAACGACCCGACGGGCGACTTTAATTTCATCCAAACAAGTGCGTTTAGCGATCCGCTCGATGTGGCGGCGATAGGAATCGCGGGTTGTAAAATCCATCCCGCCATATGCGCCCGCCGGGTCTTCGCGCAGAACCTGGTTAACCAGACTGACGCTCTCGAAAAATTCGCGCCAGTCGAGCGTCGAGAGCAACCGCATACTTGTAATAATGTTGGAAACGGAAACTTGTGCGGCGGCTTGGCGTTGGTGTTCGCGTTGCGCCAGATTTTCGAGTGTTACGCCTTCGGGTCGCAGAAGACTTTCCAGATTTTCAAGCGCGTAGCCTGTAAAGTGATCGCCTTCGTGCAGACGGGCGGCAAGTTGAACGAGAAACGCTTGCGAATATTTATCAGTAACTCGCTTGCCGTCGAAATTTTCGTTAATTAAATCAAATGTTTTTCCCGAAAACTCCGTGCCGGTAACTTTAGCTAATTTGTCGGCTAGAAGGTCTGCGGCTGTGCGGTCGCGGCGCGCGTTGAGAATTTTTACGGCAAAACGGCGTAAATTTTCAATCAGAGCCAGTCGCAAGGAGATGGGAAAAGCCCAAATTTCACCGATGGCAAGCGGCGATTGCGTTTGATAAGCTTCGATGAACGCTTCGAGGGTCCCCGCTTCGAGCCGGCTGTCAGTGTGAGCGACGACCTCAAAAGCAAGCTCATAAATTCGCGGAAAGTCTACAAACGTGCCTGTTTCGAGTTTCGGCAATTCGCGGTAAAATTTACGCGGCAAGTCCTGCCGAACTTCCCGCAATTGTTCTTCGACGATATGAAAATTATCAATTAGCCACTCGGCAGAAGGCGTGAGCGATTCGTCGCGCCCCGCTTCGGTCAGCGATTGATAAACGCGAATCAGTTCGGTTTTATTGGCTTCGAGCCGCTCCAGCAAATCGAAGCCGCGTATTTCCCGCACGGCAATCTGCTGGGTGGCAGCAAGCTCTGCCGCCCGCGCTTCGAGCCGCTCAATGCTGAACACTTCCGCACGCAGCGGCGATTCGTCGTCTGCCGTGAAAGTTTGATGAATACTAACGCTTGTTTCGGATTTTAGAAAATCAAACATTATTGGTTTCCGGTTGTTTTTTTCGCACAATTTCAACCGTGCAGTGAGCGCGGGCGACGATTGCTGTTGCCACCCCGCCGAGCAGATGATTTTCGGCTAAATCTTCCTCACTGTTCGCTCCGAGAAATATGCAGTCCGCTCCCCATTCTTCTGCCGATGCAGCGATAATTTGTTTCGGATCGCCTTTTTCGATCAACTCGGTAACAGAGAGTTCCGCGTGTGCCAGAATGTTTTTGACATTTTGAATGTATTCGTCGAGCCATTTGGATTTTGTATCAATCGTGTCCTGCGCAATGATCAGACGAACCTCGCTGCCAATAATCCACATTCTCCGTGCCACTTCTT
>JBBQOA010000255.1:0-6605 GCA_038330465.1 Pyrinomonadales bacterium | reverse complement strand
ACAAAATACAAATGATCCGGAAATAAAGAATTTCCGCCAACAAATCGGCATAAAATAATCGAGGCTTTGACGATTCAAAATAATTTTCTATGTTTTTCTGCTTTATATTATAAAGTTCTTGACAAACAAAATTACTTGATATAGTTTTTTATAAAACGATATGGCACGAACACAAACGATCCGCAAAGAAGAAATCGAAACAAATCAGCCGATAAATATTGGCGACCGCGCAATCGATAACTTGAAATTCATCCGCGAAACGATGGAACGCTCGACAGTTTTTACAAGCGTTCCGGGCTACGGCGGAATTTTTATGGGCGTCACGGCGCTTGCCGCCGCCTACATCGCCAACAATCAGCCGTATATCAGAGATTGGCTGACGGTTTGGCTGACGGAAGCCGTTTTGGCGTTCGGCATCGGACTTTTTGCATTGTGGCAAAAATCCAGAATCAGCAAAACATCGCTTTTATCAACGCCCGCGAAAAAATTGATGATGAATTCGCTGCCGCCGATGCTCTGCGGCGTTTTTATCACGCTCGGGCTTTGGCGATTCGGACATTTTGAAGTAATGATCCCGACTTGGATCTTGTGTTACGGCGCGGCGGTCGTCTGCGGCGGCGCGTTTTCCGTCAAGGTCGTTCCGGTCATGGGCTGGTGTTTTATCGCGCTCGGCGCAATCGCTTTTTTTCTGCCGACCGGACTTGGAAACACGATGATGGGCTTGAGTTTCGGAGTTTTGCACATCGTTTTCGGATTCATCATCGGGCGGAAATTCGGCGGGTAAATATATGGCAAACGAGTCTTTAACATTCAATGGTCGAATCCGAAGTTTTAAGTTTGCTTTTAACGGCATTCGGATCGTGCTTTGTTCTCAGCAGAACGCTTGGATTCATGCCTCGGCAACGGTAATGGTCTTGATTTTCGGCATTAATTTCGGTCTGACAAAATCGGAATGGTGCTGGATCATCATCGCGACAATCGCGGTTTGGACGGCGGAAACCTTGAATACTGCCATTGAGTTTTTGACGGACATTGCTTCACCGGGATTCGATCCACTGGCGGCAAAGGCAAAAGACGTTGCCGCCGGGGCTGTTTTGATCACGGCGATCGGTGCAGTTTTGATTGGTTTATTGATCTTCAGTCCGTATTTGTGGATACAGATGCAGAGTTTGAGGTGAGTTGAAAAAGGATTTAATAGATTTATGGCGACAAGAAATTTGGCATTAAAAAATAACGACTCGGAAGCTGAAACGCCAAAACCGCAAGCGTTAAAAATTGAAAAAGCGGCGGAAAATGTTTCGAGCGAGCTCGACAAAATAATTCACGAACGAATGCGTTTGGGAATTATCAGTGCGCTCGCGGCGAATGACACGCTCTCGTTCACGGATCTGAAAAATCTTTTGAACACGACGGACGGCAATATCAGCGTGCACGCCCGAAAATTGGAAGAAGCGGGCTATCTGATTTGCGAAAAATCGTTCAAAGGTCGCGTGCCGCTGACCGAATATCGTATTACGAGCGACGGACGCGAGGCTTTGAATCGTTATCTCAATCATATGGAAGCGTTGATTAACGCGATGAAAGGAAAATAGGAGCTAAAGATTATGGGCGCAATTTTATTGTTGATGACAATCGGTGGCAGTATTCTCGCCTTGATTTTACTGGCGATCGCGGTGCGGACGAAAAAAACTTGGCTGAAACATTTTGTGCTTGGCGGCGTCGCGGTCTGGTTTAGTTTCTACATCATCATCTTTCTGATGAGTTCGATTTTCAGCGTCGAAAAAACGCTCGCGCTCAACGAACCGAAGGCTTTTTGCGGTTTTTATCTCGATTGTCATCTGCAGACGGCAGTTTTGAACGTCCAGAAAACAAAAACGATCGGCGATAAAACGGCGAACGGCGAGTTTTATATCGTCAAGGTCAAGGTTTTCAGCGACGCGAAAAATCCGTCGATCGCGATGCGTCTGCTTGAACCGAAAGCCGTTGTGAAAACCGGCAGCGGAGAAGTTTTTACGCGAAATTCGGATGCCGAAAGTCTTTTGCCGACGGCGCAAATTCCATTAAATAAAGACGTTAAAACAAACGAGCCGTTTGAAAAGGAAATCGTTTTCGATTTGCCGCCCGACGCGAAAAATCCGCGTCTCGATATTTCCGAAGGCTACGGCATCGATAAAGTCATCGAGGCGGTTTTGATCGGCGACGAAGATAGCCTCGGGCATCAACGACAGTTGTTCAAACTTGCGGAACAAATCGTGAATGTCAACGTGAAGTAGCCAAACCTACGGAGAAAATCTATGCAGCAACTAGGATTAAACAACCTTTCAAACCCGCCGAAAATCGGATTTTGGAAACGCCAGTTTGAGACTCCGGCAAATTCAAAACAAAAAACTTACGATTGGATTTTCGGCGTATTTTTGCCCGTTATTTGTTTTGCCTTCGATCCGATAGTTTTCAAAGGCGGAATCGGCGGCGCTGCGATGTTCGCAAACTACAAACCTTTCGCGTATCTTCTGAGTTTCGCCTGCATTATGGCGATGGCGGCGTGGCTGATTTGGGGCGAAAAACTCAAATGGCTCAACGGGTTTTTAGCTGGACTTTTCTTTCTCGGCGGCGTGATCTCGCTCGGTGTCGGCATCGTTTTGTTTCCTTTCAGCTTCGTCGGGCTGATTATTTTGATCGGCGCATTGGGTTTTACGCCGCTCTTAACGGCGGTTATTTATCTGCGAAACGCTTTCCGCGCGCTTGACGCTTAAAAAATATTTCTTGTCAAAAGCGTGCGTATTTACGCGTTTGCTTTCGGAATAATCTTCAGCGCGTCGCTGGCGTGGACGATCAACAGCGAGATTAAAAAATCTTTAAGATGGATCGAAATCGGTAACCCGCAAATAGCTTATACCGAAACGCGAAAACTCAAATTTGTCGCGTCGCTCGTAAATTTCGACAATTTGGTTCAAATTTATCAGCACTTGCCGAAAGAAAACGAAAAATCAAAGATGATCGCGGAATTTTACCAAGAAGTAACGGGTGAAAATATTGAAGATCGAGTGATGATGAGGTGGATGGACTAAAATGTATGAAAACTTTTGACGTTGTTATCATCGGAGCCGGACTTGCCGGATTGCAATGCGCCAAACTGCTCGGCGCGCGCGGCGCAAAAATTTTGCTCGTTGACCGCAAAATTGATTTAGCGAAAGGCATTCACACGACGGGAATTTTCGTCCGAAAAACTTTGGAAGATTTCGATTTTCCGGTCGGAACTTTGGGCAAAGCCGTCAGAAACGTCACGCTTTATTCGCCGAAACTGAAAAAAATCGAACTCGCCAGCGAAAAAGACGAGTTTCGCGTCGGGAAAATGAACGTTTTATATGAATCTCTGTTGCAAAATTGTTTGGCAAACGGCGTTCAATTCGCGAACGGAACGCGGTATGTTTTGTCTGAACCATCCGCTGCCGCTAATGGTTTGGAAACGGTTGTCAGACTTGAAAAAAACGGCGCGGCGTTGGCGGTCAGCACAAAGGTTTTGATCGGCGCGGACGGCGCTAATTCGCGGGTCGCGCGCGATTTGAAACTCGATGAAAACAGGGAATGGATCGTCGGTTACGAGGAAGTTTTTCATTCCGAAAACAAACACGGCGAGCCGCGTCTGCATTGTTTTCTCGACGCCAAAAACGCGCCGGGTTATCTGGCTTGGATCGCCGATGATACTGAGGAAATCCACATTGGCGTGGGTGGCTACCCCGCTAACTTTAATCCGCGCGAGGCATTAAAATGCTTCAAGGAAAAGACAAAACATCTTTTTGATTTGAAAGACGCGAAATTAGTCGAAACGCGCGGCGGACGAATTCCGGTCGGCGGAGTTTTGCGGCGCATCGCCAACAAACACGGCATTTTGATCGGCGACGCGGCGGGCGCGGTTTCGCCGCTGACAGCGGGCGGACTCGATCCCGCTTTAAGGCTTTCAAAGTTTGCGGCGGAAATCCTTTGGGAAAGATTGCAGACGGACGACGCCAAAGTTTTGCTCCAGTATTCGGGCGAATTATTTCGCGCCCGCTTTGTTTCGCGGCTTTGGATGCGGCGCATCATCAAGGTTTTTACGAGTCAAAGGCTTCTTGAACTCGGGTTCGCTTTTCTTTGCGGCAGCCTCGGGCAAAAATTCGCCCGGCACGTCTTTTTCGGACGCGGTTCGTTTCCCGATGTCAAAGTCGTTCAGGGCGCCGGAAATTTATCGGCAAAAAAAGTAGTTAGTTAAAAATTAAAGTTGCGGACAAACTTTATGAAAAATCGGAGAATATTGATGGTTTTATGCGGTGCAATTTTTACCTCTTGTCAGGTAAATGCGACGAATACGGCGACGATTGAACCGCAAAATCGCGTAGTCATCTCGCCGACAGCTTCACCGACACCGATGCTTTCGCCAAAACCAACACCAAAAGCAAAATTCGATATTCATTCCAAAATCGGAATTGCCGATATTCATTACGATGAATCTAATAAACCTAGCTGTTTAAGAATCAAAAACGGCAATTTAGCCGAAAAAACGCCGGTTTCGATAATCATTTCGCTTGACGAGTTGCCGCAGAAAGTTTTGACGGCAGTCGTCGGAAAAAAATTGAATTCGAGCTGCGCCCGTCGCGCGTCTGAAACGGGAGACAAAAACCCCGGTGAAAATTATTTTTATACGCTGGATTTCAAAGAGAAATTGCCCGAAGAGATTGTTTTTGATGTCGGTATTGCCGTCATTGAACCGGCAAAATCGGTTCAGGTTCAAAATAAACTGGCAAGTATTGATTTAGATGAAGACGGAAAACCGGAATTTTTCCGCAGTTGCGGAGGTTATGAAGGAACACATTTCACAATTTGGACGGGCAAGCCGCTCAAAGGTAAACGAATTTGGCACAGCTTTTATTATGTTGATTACGATACGGTAGTAACTTGTAAGAAAAAGGATTGGGAAGGTCTGGAAGATTAATTTGAGGTTGGATTTGCAATTATGAACGAAAGAACAAAAACTGGTTTGGAGATTTTGCAAGCGGCGGTTTTGCTTGGTGTTTTGGGCGATGTTTTGTTGCGCCAAATGCCTTGGGGATTGAATATTTTGCTGTTTATCGGCGCATTGGTGGCGGCGGTTGTAATGCTGATTTTGCACCGCAAGCGCGAATTTTGGAACGGGCAAACGATCGCACTCAATATTGCGTTGGTTTTCTTCGCGGCTTGTTTTGCGTGGCGCGATTCGATGGAATTGAAAGTTTTCGACACATTAGCGATTCTGACGATTTTGGCGATTCTGACGCTACCGGCGTTGAAGATCAAAACGCCGGTAGCCGGTGTTTTTCATTATTTTATCGGCTTTATCTGGTCGGGCATCAGCGCTGGTTTTGCGCCGTTTTTTCTCCTTTTCGGTGATGTCGAATGGAAAACGATTCCGCAGGCGGGTTGGTCGAAACATCTGATCGCCGTCTTGCGCGGACTTGCGATCGCCGCGCCGATTCTGCTGATTTTCGGCGCGTTATTCGTTGCGGCGGACGCGGTTTTTCAAGGCATTATCGAGCGAACTTTCAATATTCAGCCTGATGTTGTGGTCGCGCATATCTTTTTCACCGGCTTTTTTTCGTGGATCGTCGCCGGATATTTGCGCGGTTCGCTGATTCAAAATTTTTCCGGCGACGTGGCGGAAACCTTTCTGACGCCGACAGACGAGATCAAACCGCAAGTTTTGAGCGTTACGGAAATGAAGGACGAGGAAACGCCGAAAGCGGAAGAAAAGACGAAAATAGTAGAGAAAAAATCCTGGAGCTGGCAGAATTTCGACAATTCGGTTTTGCCGCAATCTTTGACGCTCGGCACGATCGAGATCGCGGTTGTTTTGGGTTTGATAAATCTGCTTTTTCTGAGTTTTGTGATCGTTCAGGTTCCGTATCTTTTCGGCGGATTCGAATTGGTGCAAAACACGCCGGATTTCAAATTGGCGGAATATGCGCGGCGCGGTTTTGGCGAACTCGTGACGGTTGCCGCGCTCGTTTTACCGATCTTGCTCGTGTCGCATTGGCTTTTGCGGAAAGATTCGCCCGTCAACGAAAAGATCTACCGCGTGCTGGCGGGAATTCAAATCGCTTTATTGTTCGTCATTATGATTTCGGCGGCGCAGCGATTGTTTATTCTGACGGGAAACTTGGGTTACGGTTTGACGACCGTCCGGTTTTATCCGATGGTCGTGATGATCTGGCTCGCGGTTGTTTTCATTTGGTTTGCGGCGACGGTTTTGCGTGGCAGCCGCGAACGCTTTGCGTGGGGCGCACTTTGGTCGGCGATTTTCATTCTCGGCAGTCTGCACGTTGTCAATCCCGATGACTACATCGTTCGCACGAATATTCGATTGATGCAGGAAGGGCGCTCGTTTGACGGGCAATACAATTCAAAATTGAGCGATGATGCGATGCCGGTTTTGCTTGAAAATTTTTCGTTGATGAGTTTCGATCAGCAATGCACAATTAAATGGAAACTTTTAGACCGAACTGATTATTACAAAGCTCCGCCGGATTTTCTGACTTGGAATTATTCGCGTCAGACGGCGCGAACGATGATCGACCGAACAGCCCAAGCTTTTG
>JBBQOA010000254.1:0-6656 GCA_038330465.1 Pyrinomonadales bacterium | reverse complement strand
CGGGCGTTTCCGCCGGTCTGCGGGAAATCGAGGAAGATCTCTTTCGCAAATCCGATTTTGTCGTCGTCTCGGCGGAAAAATTACTCGATTCAAAAAAACATTTTAACGAAAATACGTTTCTGATCCGCCACGGCGTCGATTTTCATCATTTTCGCAAAAGCCTGGATGAAGCAACAAAGATTCCCGACGAAATCGCTAATTTGCCGCGCCCGATCATCGGCTTTCACGGATTGCTCGCCGATTGGGTCGATTTTGAACTGATCAAAAAAACGGCGGAACATTTCAAAGACGGCTCGATCGTTTTGATCGGCAAGATCACGTTTGACGCCGTGAAAAAGATCAAGATTCTCGACGGAATTTCAAACCTTCATTTTCTCGGGCGCAAGCCTTACGCCGAATTGCCCGCCTTTTGCAAAGGTTTCGATGTTGCGCTTAATCCGTTTGAGATCAGCGAGTTAACGCTCGCGGCAAATCCACTGAAAGTGCGTGAATACTTGGCTGCCGGACTTCAGGTCGTTTCGACCGACATTCCCGAAGTTCACATTTTAGAAGATTGTCTGGTCGGCACGGACCACGCCGATTTTATCGCCCGCATCGAAGAAATTTTGGAAAACCCGAAACCGCGCACGCAGGTTTCCGACGCGATCCGGCACGAGAGTTGGGATTCAAAGGTTGACGAACTGCGCGCGATAATGCGAAAAGTTAAAGAGTGAAAAAGGCAAAAAGTGAAAAAAGTTTGAGCGGAAGATTTAAGGTTTTAGGCTTTTTTCTTCTGCTTTTTCTCATTTGGCTTTTTCTTGCGCCGCTGCTTGCCGAACATTTAATAATCGAAAAACCACTCGAAAAAGCGGACGCGATTCTTGTTCTCGGCGGCTCTTCCACTTACATCGAACGCACGCAAAAAGCGGCGGAACTCTTTAAAAGCGGCGTTGCGCCGAAAATTTATCTGACCGACGACGGCGAGCAGGCGGGTTGGTCGAAAATCGAGAAACGAAATCCGCCGTTTGTCGAACTGGCGCGAAAATCGCTGATCGCGCAGGGCGTCGGGGCGGAAAATATCGAAATTCTCGAACCGCAAGTGACGGGCACGATTTACGAGGCGCGGGTTTTATTCGAAAAAGCAAAATCCGCGAACTTAAATTCGGTTTTGATCGTCACTTCCGCCTATCACACGCGCCGCGCGTTGGCGGCTTTTCAAAGAATTTTCGCCGAAAACGATCAATCGATCGAACTCGGAATCGTCTCGCCGCCGACCGGCGAACAAACGCCGCCGCCTTTTTCGTGGTGGCTTTCGGCAAACGGCTGGGCTTTTGTCGCGGGTGAATATGTGAAAAGTCTGGTCTATTGGGTATATTATTAAATTTTACATTTTGGATTTCAAATATTAAGGCAAATATGAAACGGCTCGAAAAGGCGAATTGGCAAAGGGATCAGGAGAAGCGAAAGCGGTTTTGGCTTGGCTTGGTGCTCGCGTTTTTGTTAATTCCCTTAGGCATCGGCGGATTTTATTTGTTTGAAAATCTGTTTGCGGGTGACGGCATTACCATCAGCGGCTCAACCATTTATGTTCGTGCGGGCGGCAATTTGCAGTCGGCAATCGACCGTGCCAAGGCGGGCGATACGATCGTTTTACAAGCCGGCGCGGCTTTTGTCGGTTCGTTTACGCTGCCGAATAAGGCGGGCGGCGAATTTATCACGATCCAATCTTCGGAACTTGCCAAATTGCCGAAAGATTCAGAGCGCGTCAGTCCGTCTGACGCGGCTTTGATGCCGAAAATTTTGAGCGTTGGCAAAAGCGAACCGGCGATCAAGACCGCGCCGAACGCGCATCAATATCGTTTTGTCGGGATCGAATTTGCGCCGAACGGCAATGATTATGTTTACAATCTCGTCGCGCTCGGTTCGGATAATCAAACGGCGGCGGAAATGCCGAAAAGCTTCGAGTTCGACCGATGTTATCTGCATCCGAATGCGAAAGGCAAAACGCGGCGCGGCATTATGCTGAACAGCGCGGACACCGTTATCAAAAACAGTTATATCGCTGGATTTGCTTACGCGCAGGAAGAAACGCAGGCGATTGCGGGTTGGAACGGTTCGGGCGGTTACAAAATCATCAACAATTATCTCGAAGCGGGTGCGGAAAATATTCTTTTCGGCGGTGCCGACCCGAGCATCAAAGATCTCGTCCCGACCGACATTGAAATTCGCAATAATCTTTTGACGAAACCTTTGGAGTGGCGCGGAAAGGTCGGGATCAAATGCGCCTTTGAGCTCAAAAATGCGCGGAATGTTCGTTTTATCGGCAATATTATCGAAAATAGTTTTGACGAAATGGCGATTCGTTTGACGGTCAGAAATCAAAACGGAACCGCGCCTTGGAGCGTCATCGAAGATGTCGTGATGCAAAATAACATCATTCGCAACAGCGGCGGCGGAATTAATTTTCTCGGGCGTGACGACACGAATAAGAGCGCGACGATGAAGCGCGTGCAGATCGTCAACAACCTTTTTGAAAATCTCGATTCACAAAAATTCGGCGCGGACGGTCGTTTTATGACGATCTCGGGCGGCGAAGATATTTCGGTTGTCAACAACACGATCTTTCACGACGGCAACGTGATCACCGCGCACGGCGACATTTCAAAACGGTTTGTCTTTCGCGGCAATATTTTTTCGAACAACAATTATGGATTTGTCGGCGACGGCGTGATCGGAAAAGGCGTTTTGGCGAAATATTTGCCCGCCGCAGTAATTACCGATAATGTTATCATCAACGGCAAAAATATTCCGAAAAGTGATATTTACGTGCCGCCGCGCAATGTTTTGGTTGACGGATTGAATGCGGTCGGTTTTACAAATTGGCAGACGGGAAATTATCGGCTGACGGCAAACTCGAAATTCAAAAACAAAGGTGCGAACGGCAAAGATTTCGGCTGCGATATTGACGCTTTGGAACTTGAAATAAAAAAAGTTCGGTTGAAATAAATTCTTGATCTAATCTTTTTTGCCCATCTGTTCAATTAATTCGGCAAAGCGTTCGTCATCACGCAGCGGTTCCAGACATAAATCATTAAGATAAAACGCTTTATTCTCGTTGCCGAGTTTGACGGCGCGATTGAGCCATTTGAACGCCAAATCTTTTTCACCGAGCTGCGAATATGCTTCGCCAACCCAATACGCCATATCGTGGTCGGATTTGGCGAGCGCGAGAGCTTCGTCGGTCAGTTGGGCGCGGGCATCTTCCTTTCTGCCGACCCCCGCCAGAAAAGCCGCAAGCAGCGGGCGAATGCCGTCCATTTGCGGATTTTCAGCAATCACTTTGGCGAGCATTTCGATGCCTTCTTCGCGGTCGCCGCGATGGAAAAGCGTGGCGGCGTGAAAAATTCTGAGCATCGGATGATTCGGTTCGACCTTGATGCCTTTGCCGATTTCGCGCATCGCTTCGTCAAAGCGTTTTTGATAGAGGAAGATCCGCGCACGATTATACGCCGCGACGACCCGCGCCGCCGGATCGAGCCGCGCCAGTTTCTCGAACGCCTTCAAAGATTTGTCGTATTCGCCGTCAAGCCGGTGCATGATGCCCTTGACAAAATAGAGCGGCGCATCGTTCGGGAATTGTTCCTGCAAAGTTTTGATCTCGGCGCGCGCTTTTTTCTTTTCGCCGCGTGCCATATAGATCATCACGGTCAAAACTCGCGCTTCGGTGACGTTCGGATCGTAGAAAAAAGCTTTTGTAAACGCGCTTTCCGCCAAAGTATAATCTTCCGGTTCGCCCAAGCCTTTTAAGAAACGATTCGCATAACAAGCTCCCAACCCTGAATAAGCGAGAGCAAAATGCGGGTCGAGATCGATCGCGTGGCGGAAATTATGGATTGCCGCTTCGCAATCTTCGTTGGAAACCGTCCGGAAAATAAAGCGTCCGAAATTATCGCGTCCGCGTAAATATTCTTCCCAGGCTTCGGCGTTGTCGGTTGGTCGGCGACCGAGTTTTTCCTGTTCATTTTCGGAAAGTTCGAGCCGCAGTCCGTCCAGAATGCGCTGTCCGATCATATCTTGCAAAGCCAGTATGTCGGCTCCTTCGGCGTCAATCCGGTCGCTCCAAAGAATTTCGCCCGACATAACATCAAGAAGCTGAGCGGTGACGCGCATCCGATCGCCGGAGCGAATAAATCCCGCCGACAAAACGGCGTGCACGCGAAGTTCTTGTCCCGCATCGCGCGGATCAACTTCCAATCCCTGATATTTGGCAATCACCGAACTCGGACGCACAACCAATGATTTAAGCTGAGCAAGTTCGGTGATGACGGCATCAGCCAGAGCAAATTCGTAAAAATTCGATTTTTGGTCTTGGTTCAAATTCTTGAACGGCAGAATCGCAATGCTTTTCTTTTCTTGTCCGGTCGCGGTCAGTGTCAGTTCGGGCGCGTACGAATTAGAAATCGGCGGATTGGAAAACGACGAATTTCTGCTGGTCGAATTTTCCGATCCGGCTTTTCCGGTGATCCAATTCCAAGCGCGTTTGACCACATTATTTTCAGCGTGGCGCGGGGCGTAAATATCATTTTGTAAAACGGGCATACCTGAAATGTCTTGCAGAATGGCGCGAAGTTCGTCGCGCATCGTTGCAATTTTTTGATAACGGTCTTTTGGATTTTTGGCTAGTGCCTTGTCAATAATTTGCTGCAAAACCGGCGGAAGCGGTTCATTGGTGCGCATCAAGGCAAGCGGTTTCGGGGTGCCGTGCAGAACCTGATGGCGGACGTCAACCACCGTTTTGCCTTGAAAAGCCCAAATTCCCGTGAGCATTTCGTAAAGCAAAACACCGGTCGAGAAAATGTCGGCGCGATGGTCGGCACGTTCGCCTTTGGCTTGTTCCGGCGCGGCATAAGTTGCCGTTCCGTAGGGAATTCCGACTTCAGTTAGATCGGCGCGTTCGACGCCGCGCGGCAAATCGCTCGGTTCGTCCTGCACGAGTTTGGCTAAACCAAAATCGAGAACCTTGACCTGTCCTTCGCTCGTCACCATGATATTTCCGGCTTTGATGTCGCGGTGAATAATGCCGCGCGAATGTGTGTAGGCAAGCGCATCGCAAACGTAAACGGCAATTGAAAGCGCGCTTTTCAATTCAAGCGGACGACCGGCGACGATCTGCCGGACATTTTTGCCTTCAATATACTGCATTGCAATATAATAAATTCCGTTGGCTTGGTGAAAATCGTAGATCGTGCAGATGTTTGGATGGTCGAGCTGCGAACAAAGTTGAGCCTCGCGCTCAAAGCGTTTGAAATTAGCGGTTTTAGCGGTCAACTCCGGCGGCAGGACTTTTATCACAACCATGCGGTTCAGTTTTGTGTCGAGGGCTTTGTAAACTGTTCCTTGTCCGCCTGCGCCGAGTTTTTCCTTGATTAAATATTGGTTAATCTTCGAACCAATCATAAAGATGTCGGATTTGTGATTTCGGAATTCGGATTTATTGATTTTAAGTCCGAAATCACTTTCGAGTCAAAACTTGATATTATAATTGAATTTCAGAAATCCGCAATCCGCGCATTACAAATCCGAAATTGAGCGGTCGGCAAACTGCCGACTAATCGGGAATAATCGTTCAGCCGCGCGGCGGATTTCCCCAACCCGAAGCGATATATTCGCCATTTTCGACGATACACGGCACCACCAAATCGCCGCCTGAATATTCGAGCATTTCCCGTTGTCTCAGCTTATCGTTCTGAGCATCGTATTCGATAAAGCTGACGCCGTTTTCGTTGTAATAATCACGCGCCTTTTGGCAATACGGACAACCCGGTTTTATATACATTACTAATGCCATCGTTTTTCTCCTTGCTGAATTTTACCGCGCCCGCATTGCGACCACAAACCGAAAGTTTAGAAATATTTACCGCGCGTTAATTGTATCAAACCCGGCATTTAAAAGAAAAAAACGCGGCTGTCAAGACCGACAACCGCGCTGTAAATGAAAAGTATAGTTTTTCTATTTACGAAACGGGCATCGCCGGACTTCCGACAATGACCGAAAAAAAACTTAAAACGGTAAAACTTTACTTTTTGAAATGAAATAACTTTTCAAAACCGAATTGGAGGGGCGAAATATTTTTTGCCAAACGCCGGACGGTTTGTAGTTGTTGCCGAAAACTGAATCCGGTTGGTAAAAATTCTCGACGTAATCGATCGCCGCGACGCGGAAACCGATGTCGCGTTTGAGCCGTTCGCTAACATACCATTTGTGGTCAACAATTCTTTCCCACAAATATTTTGCTTCTTTCTGCTGAAAATTCTTGTTTAAATACTTTTTGAGAAAAACCTGTTCCGGTGTCGGGATACTCTTTAAAACTTCATCTACGACATAATCTAATTGATAAAAAATCATAATAAAAAAACTCCTTGGTCAAAATTAATAAAAATATAAATTCTGTCTTCCCGTTTGTTTAAAGTGGTTTCGGTCTTAAAAATTCGGTTCGTGAAATGATTTTAAGAAAATCCCGAAGTGAATTTTTGAAGCCGGTTTTTCGCTTTCCAAAAAAAACGGGCTCATAAATATTCTCGATGTAATCAATCGCCGCGACGCGAAAACCGATGTCGCGCTTGAGCCGTTCGCTAACATACCATTTGTGGTCAACAATTCTTTCCCACAAATATTT